>JAVBPF010000058.1:0-26414 GCA_031549735.1 Oscillospiraceae bacterium | reverse complement strand
TGACCAAGCGGATTGTCCGCGATTTGGACAGCGCCTACTTCCCTGCAGCACCGGTCGTTCCGTCGACCGAGGTGGTGCACGACCGGGTCATGCTGGAGCTTTTCCGCGGGTGTACGCGCGGCTGCCGTTTCTGTCAGGCCGGACACGTCACCCGGCCGGTGCGTTCCCGGTCGCCCGAAGTGCTGGCACGTCAGGGGATCGAATCCGTCCAAAACACGGGCTATGAAGAAATCTCCCTGACCTCGCTTTCGACCAGCGACTATCGTCCGCTGGAGCCTCTATGCGACGCGCTGCTGGCTTTTTCGGAGCCGAGGCGAGTCAGCCTGTCCCTGCCTTCACTGCGCGCCGATTCCTTCTCCAAAACGCTGCTGGAGAAGGTGCAGAAGGTGCGCAAGTCGGGTCTGACCTTCGCGCCCGAAGCCGGGTCGGCTCGCCTGCGCGACGTCGTCAACAAGAACCTGACCGAGGAGGATTTGTTGCGCGCCTGCGGGCTGGCCTTCGAGAGCGGGTATCGCAGCGTCAAGCTGTATTTCATGTGCGGGCTGCCCACCGAGACCGAGGAGGACATTCTGGGCATCGCCGAGCTGGCGCAAAAGGTGTTTTACCACTGGCGCCAAACGACCGACGACCGCTCGAAAGGCATCACGGTTACGGTCAGCACGGCCTGCTTTGTCCCCAAGCCGCACACGCCTTTCCAGTGGGAGGCGCAAGCCACACCCGCCGCGTTCGCGGCCAAGCAGGTGCTGCTCAAGCGGACGCTACGCAAGCAGATTTCTTTCCGTTGGCACGAGGCTACAACCAGTGTGTTGGAAGGAGCCCTCTCCCGCGGCGACCGACGGCTGGGACAGGTCATTGAGACGGCCTACCGCAAGGGTTGCCGCATGGACGGCTGGCATGAATGCTTTGACATGTCCCGGTGGGAGGCGTCCTTTGCCGAAAACGGTCTGACCATGGATTTTTACGCGCACCGGGAACGGCCGCTTGACGAAGTGCTTCCCTGGTCGCATATTTCGTGCGGCGTCTCGGACGCGCATCTGAAACGTGAGCGGGCGCGCGCCTATGTGGGACAGGCCTCGCCCGACTGCCGGGCGCACTGCATGGGCTGCGGCGCCGACACGATGGACAACGTGTGCCGCGCCGACAAGCGGGCAACCCCTGCTTCCGGAGGTGGGCGGCATGATTAAGCTGCGTCTCGTTTTTGAGAAACGCCCCCCGGCACACTACATCTCTCATCTCGACCTGATGACCGTGTTTGCCCGCGCCTGTGCCCGGGCCGAACTCGCGTTGCATTTCTCCGAGGGGTTCAACCCGCACCCCTATCTTTCGGTGGCCTGTCCCCTGCCGGTTGGCGTGATGGGTGAGCGTGAGATTCTGGACATCGGGCTGCCGGACGGCGGCAACCCGGAGCCGGAGGCGATTGTGCAAAGGCTCAATGAGAGCCTGCCGCTCGGGTTGAAAATGCTGTCGGCCTATCCGTCCGTGAACAAACCCGCGCTGATTCGCTGGGCGTCGTATACGATGACGCTGCATTACGATGATCACCTGTCGTCGGAGCGTTTTGAGAGTTTAAAGTCCTTTTTTGAGAGGCGACCGTTGTTGATGGAGAAGAAGTCCAAGGGCAAGGTCAAGACCGTGGATGTCTCGGAGCTGATTCACCGTCTGACATGGGAGCGTGATGGCGGCACGGTGACCGTTTCGGCGGTGCTGGCCACGGGGGAGCGCAGCCTGAACGCCCTGAAGCTGACCGGCTTGCTGCCGGATGAGTTGCGGCCGGACGCCGTTTGCGCGGTGCGTCACACGATTCTGGACGAACGGTTTGAGGCTTTTGATTAGCCGGACGCGGAGCGCTGTGGTTCCTTGATTGACCGGCGGACGCAGATTTTCATGTTTTTTCTGCGAAAAAGGATTGCATTGACAAAAGAGTTGTGCTAAAATATCATCTGCATGTTAATGTGCGTATCTGTTTGAAAGGAGTGACAGTATGAAACAGGGCATTCATCCTCAGTATGATGTGGCCACCGTCCGTTGCGCTTGCGGCGAAACCTTTCAGACGGGCTCTGTAAAAAAGGAAATCCGCGTTGAGATTTGCTCCAAGTGCCACCCGTTCTTTACCGGCAAGCAAAAGCTGGTGGATACCGGCGGACGTGTCGACCGGTTCAACAAAAAGTTCGGCATCGAAAAATAAACGGACAAACCCGCGCGTTTCGCGTGGGTTTTTTCTATAAGTTCGCTTTTCCAGTGTCTGTACGACAGGTAAATGGCGTCCCTTATTTCAGGGAACGCAAAAGAGGAGGAATTTTCTCATGAAAAAGTTGGTGTCCTGTTGCCTCGCCCTCCTTCTGTGCCTTGGTCTGTTGACGGCTTGCTCCGGAGGCGGTGAGAACGGGCTGGTCAGCCGAATGAAGCTCGCTCCGGAAGATAGAACCGGCTATCGGCCGACGGTTTTTTCTTGGGAAATCCCTGTCGACAGAACCATTGGGCAAAACGCCATGGCGTTGGCGGGCAAATATGTCCGCGAGGACGGCAATGCCGTGCTGTACATAGATTATGAGGAATCCAACGACTACTTTATTTTCGAGCTGTTTGTGTTGTCCGCCGGGGCAAAAGAGGCGTTCAGTGCGAATGGGCGAGCCGATATCCAACACTCGATCGCGACGTTTGACAATGGCCTGGAGCGCGAGGACAGAACGCACATTACCTTTGAGGCGGAAAGAAATTTTGCCGTCCGCGTGGCGGCAGAAATAGGGGACTTTTTCTCACCTGCCGACGGCTTATATCTCATAGCGGCAGTCAAATACCCCCGACACTCTCCGGTAGGAACACGCGGGCTGGAAGAGTTCGACGAGTACATTAATTATTTGATATATATGGAGGAATTTATTCTGCCCGGCGGCGGCTACCCTCCGCCGACGTCTCCTGAGACGGATGAATCGCAGAACCCGCCGTCCCCACACAGTTCAGACGACAACAACTTGCCACATCCCAGTGACCAGCAAGATTCTGACAGCCCTTCACCGGGAACCCCGTCGGATGCGGACGGTAACGGTTCCTTAGGCGACGAAAGACCCGTTGTGCCGCCGACAGTCAACACAGTCGGAAACACATCTGGCAATATCGTTAGCAATGGCATGGCGGCAGTGCAGGGCGACTGGATCTATTACCGGAGCGGCAACAACGGCGGCAAACTGTGTGCTATGATGTTGGACGGCAGTCATAAGCAGGTGTTGTGCGACGATGATGTCTGGGACATCAATGTCGTTGGAGAATGGATCTATTATTGCAGCGGAAAATATGGATGCGGCGATATATACAAGATCAAAATTGACGGTACAGGCAGACAAAGACTGAGCGGTGACGATGTTGAGGACGCAACCTATCTCCAGGTCGTGGATGGTTGGATGTATTATTACAACAGCAAACCGGGGAGCAAAGCGCTGTATGCCATGAGCATCGATGGTTCCGAGATCCGAAAAGTCAGCAAAGACGGTCAGATATACGGTTTCATTGTGGTTGGTGACAACATATATTATGGCAATGCCGCCGATCACTACAGATTGTATACGATGAAGACGGATGGCAGTGGTATTACCAAGCTTACCGAGGATTCGGCGGACTACTGTGTTGAATCAGAAGGGTATCTCTTTTACTGCAACTCGTACTCCAACGGCGGCGACGAAAAGATATACAGAATCAAGCCTGACGGCAGCGACAGGCAAAAACTAAACGATGATGTTTCTTCTTATATCAATATCTGTGACGGCATGGTGTATTACTGCAATAGTGATGAAAACCGAGCGATTTACACCATGATGACGGATGGAACAGCGAGGAGAAAGTTGAACGGCGAACGATCAGCGTTAATCAATATCGCCGGGGATTGGATTATTTTTGAGGCCCCCAGCCAACCCGGCGCCGATCCCCAGTACTTCATCATGCAGCTTGACGGCAGTGAAAAACGGCTTTTGGATTGACGGGAGGGTATCAACATGAGAAAGTGTCCGAATTGCCAGCGCGCAGCGGAGACAGGGAACTTCTGTGCAAGTTGCGGCGCCCCGACCATCGAAGTGCCCACGCCGCCGGTCATCCCGAACGACCAGCCGCTTACGTTCGCCGTGCCGGAAGGGTTTTCGTTTGATTCCAAGAGCGGTCGGTATGGCCGCTCTGAATATGACCCCGCGAGCGGAACAAGGATCGGTATGACATTTTTTGATGCCGTGACCGGACAATACGAACAGGTATCCTACGCCTCTGCCGTTCCGCCGGTTCCGACGTCTCCTTTTGCTGCGGCCTATCCGCAGGGGACGGCAGAGGTTCCGCCCTTTGCCGCCGCGCCGCGCCCTAAGCCAGGGAAAAAGAAGCTTCTTATCATTCTCTGCTCTGGATTGGTACTGCTGGTCGCAGCGGCGGTCGCCTATTTCTTTTTGTTCAACACGCCGACAAGTCAGACCATCAGACACATAAATGCCGGAGAATATGAAGCGGCGCTGAAAACGCTGGAGGGCTCAACAGACAGGGACGCCAGCGATCTTCGAATCTATTGCGAGGCCAACCTCGCTTTTGAGAGCGGCGAATACAAGACAGCAGCGGCGCTTTTCGGCCAGCTGGACGATTTTGCGGATGCGGCGGCGCTGGAGGCGGAGTGCCTCCTGAGAGCTTCCGAGACAGTCCCAGGCGATACAAACGCGCCCCCTGTTATAACAGGTCCGGACGATGGGCAGCTCGGTCCCTCGGAGTCCCCGGAGGTTTCCCCTTCCGCCGATCCGCCGAGCACGTCAAATCCCGCGCAGAACACACCTCTGACGAGTGAGCAAAAGGAAATGGTGAATCGTATTCTGGGCGCCATGCAGAGGAATGACGTGGACGAGGTCGATCAGATTCTGAGGTCGGAGACGTTCCGCACCTTCGTGGATGACCTCCCCGGCGACGAAAAGAATCTGCGTTATGACCTCAATGAAGAGACAACAATGCATATATATCGGGTCTGGCATGACACCTTCTTTTCCTATCATGTTGACGCCTTCATTGGACGCGGCGGAGATGGGCAGTTTATCGGCTGTAATTGCAGTGACGGCGCTATCAATTTCACCGCCATGCATGTCGTTGACTACAACGGCGGAATGGCCAACGGGTTGTTTTTTGAACACGTTAAGCGATATACGGATGCCGGCGTGGAAATAGTGAGCGGTACCGGAATGGCGCGTGATGGGAAAGGCGAAGGCCTTGTTGTTTTCGACTGGTTCAACGAAAACGGTGAGGAAGGAAGCTATGAACTGAACTGCGATGATAACCCGGGTTTATACAACTGGTTCCCCGAGTGGGCGGGACAGTGATGTTTCCTTCTACCAGCCACATGGTTGTGGCAAATACAGAGGGAGTTTTAGGAGGAAGTCAACATGCGTGAAATCGATTTCAATCTCCTTTCCGGCAACGTGTTTGACCGGATCGGCAAACAGTGGATGCTGCTCGCCGCTCGTAACGGCGACCGATACAACATGATGACGGCCAGCTGGGGCGGGTTGGGCGTGCTGTGGAATAAGAATGTGGCGACCGTCTACATCCGTCCGCAGCGCTATACGTTGGAATTTATCGAGACGGCTCCCCTCTTTTCACTCAGCTTCCTGCCTGAAAGCTTGCGTGGTGTACTCACGACATGCGGCAGCCAGTCCGGCCGGGACATCGACAAGATGGCGCTCCCCGAACTGACGCCGGTAACCGCCGATGACGGCGCTGTTTTGTTTGCGCAGTCTGAGCTGTCGCTCGTGTGCCGGAAACTGTACCGCGGACAGATCACGCCGGACGGCTTTGTGGATCAAACGATCGACGAGCATATCTATCCGCAGCGCGACCATCACGTCGTGTTCATCGGAGAAATCATCCGGGTGCTGGGCGCGTCATGAACGAACCTTTTTTCCATGTTCTGAGGGGCGAGGGCGAAGCTGCGTTTGTCGAGCAGAAGTCCCGCTTCATCGGCCGGGCGCGCCCGGTACAGGACGAAGCCGCAGCGGTGAGTTTTCTGGAGGAGGTCAAGCGCGCCGAGTGGGACGCCCGGCACAATTGCTTCGCCTACATCCTGCGCGAACCGCCCGTCGTCCGGCAATCGGACAACGGCGAGCCACAGGGCACGGCCGGTCTGCCTATTCTCAACTGCTTGCAGCACAACGATCTGTTTGACGTCTGCTGCGTGGTCACCCGGTATTTTGGCGGCGTGCTGCTGGGTACCGGGGGGTTGACCCGTGCTTATGGCCGCGCCGCGCGTGAGGCGGTGGCGGCGGCTGGTATCACCTGCATAGGCCGCTGGCGGCTTGTGCTGCTGACTGGTCACTACCGTTTCTTCGATTCGCTGACGCGGTTGGCGGAGAGCTGCGACGCCGTGGTGGAGGGTACCGATTATGCCGACGAGATCTCCATGCATATCTGGGTGCGCGCCGAGCGGTGCGGCGAATTCTGTGAACAGGTCGTGCAGCTGACGGCCGGAGATATTCAGCCGCGCATCGAGCGGGAAGAAAACAGGGCGATTTGACGAAAGCGCATGGTTAAAATGTTTTTCTCAGGAAAAGAGGAAAACGGAGTTTCGCGGCGGATAAGTCATGTAGAGTTCTTTTTCAATACGGTGAGAAGGGAGGGGTTGGCGTTGTCGATTCAGCCGGAGATCCCGGAGGGGCTTTCGTCCGAACCGGTACCCGCCGTTCCCGTCCACGCCGCGCCGAAGCACTGGGCCGACCGCCTCCGCCCCGAACCGGAGTGTTCCGTACGCAGTGCCTATCAGCGGGACATCGATCGGATCATCCACGCCAAATCCTTTCGTCGGCTTTCCCATAAAACGCAGGTGTTTCTCAATCCCGAGGGCGACCACTACCGCACCCGCATGACGCATACTCTGGAGGTAACCCGCATTGCCCGCACCATGGCACGGGCGCTTTCGCTCGACGAGGATCTCACCGAGGCCATCGGCCTGGGCCATGATCTGGGGCATACGCCGTTTGGCCACGCAGGTGAGAAGGCGCTTCGCCAGCTGATGCCGGGCGGGTTTTCCCACAACGAGCAGTCACTGCGGGTCGTCGATGTGCTGGAGCGCTCGCATCAGGGCTTGAACCTGACGCTGGCCGTGCGCAACGGCATTCTTAGGCACACCGCCGGCACACCGGCTTTTTCTCTGGAGGGGCAGCTGGTACATAGGGCCGACCGTATCGCCTATCTGGTGTCCGATCTGGATGACGCGCTGCGGGCCGGCATCATTCGTGATTCGGAGATTCCCAAGACGTTGAATACCTTGCTGGGGCGCACTCCGGGCACCCGGATCGACGTGCTGGTCAAGGACATTATATCGGTTTCGCGTGCGCGAGGCGTTGTGCGCAGCTCGCCCGACTATGAGCAGGCCATGCGTGACCTCTGGGATTTCCTACTGGCGCGTGTCTATCTGAACCCGGTGGCCAAGGGCGAAGAGACCAAGGCGCAGGACATTCTGTTGCGCCTGTTTGCCTACTACGTCAAGCATTTGGACGAGCTGCCCGACGAAAGCCTCCACCGTGTTGAGATCGACGGCGCCGAGCGTGTGGTGTGCGATTATGTGGCGGGGATGACCGACCGCTATGCCGTGACCCGTTTCGAGGGTCTCTTTATTCCAAAGTCGTGGAAATTGTCATAGGTTAACTGTTTTCCGCCTTTTTGTATACATATTCTCAGTTTTGGTAAATATAAACACGAGAAAACGCTTTTTCTCGAACGAGGTTGTTTCATGGCCTTGCCGGATTCTTTTTATGAGGAGCTTTTGCTGCGCACTGAGAGTGTGGAATTGGTGCGCCCAAGTGTCGCGCTCAATCAGAAGGGTGACCGTTTTTGGGGGCTCTGTCCGTTTCACAGCGAAAAGACGCCCTCCTTTTCGGTATCTCGCGAGCGCGGCATGTTTTACTGCTTCGGTTGTGGTACCGGGGGTACCGCCATCCAGTTTCTGATGAAAACCGAAAACCTGCCTTTCATCGAGGCGGTGCGTGAGCTGGCCGAGCGTGCCGGTCTGCACGTGCCCGACGACGACACTTCGGCTGAGTTGGTTCGGCGGCGCGAGGCTATTTTCGCCATCAACCGCGCGGCGGCGGCCTGGTTCCATGACCAGCTGACCGGCGATCCCGCGCACCGCGCGCTGAATTATCTGACCGACCGCGCCATCAAGCCGGGGTTCATCAAGCGCTTCGGACTGGGCTACGCGCCCGACCGTTGGGACGGGCTGCTGAACCATCTGACGGCGCAAAACTTTAATAAAGCCGACATTCAGGCCGCCGGGCTTTCGGTCGATAACAAAAAGGGCGGCTACTACGACCGCTTTCGCGGACGATTGATGTTTCCCATCATCGACCTGCGCCAGAAGGTCATCGGCTTTGGGGGGCGTGTGCTGGACGACAGCATGCCCAAATATTTGAACAGCCCCGAGACTCCTGTCTTTTCGAAAAGCCGAAACCTGTTCGCGCTCAATCTGGCCAAGAAATCCTCGCGCAAGCAGGTCATTCTGGCCGAAGGCTATATGGATGTCATCGCGCTTCATCAGGCCGGGTTTGACTCGGCCGTCGCGTCGCTCGGCACGGCGCTGACCGAGCAGCACGCGCGTGTATTGGCCACGTGGGAGCGCGACGTCGTCATTGCCTACGATATGGACACCGCCGGACGCAACGCCACCGACCGTGCCGTCGCCTTGCTTCGCAAGGTGGGCGTTCAGGCGCGCATTCTGACCATGAAGGACGCCAAGGACCCAGACGAGTATATTCGCCGTTTTGGACGGGACGCCTTTGAGCAGATGCTGACCGGCGCCGAGAGCCATATCGATTTTAAGCTCAACGCCTTGCGCGCCAAATACGATCTCACCAATCGCGAGAGCGTCAAGAACTTCGTGGTCGAGGCCACGCAATTGCTGATCGAGCTTCCGTCGGCCGTAGAACGGTCGCTTTATACGCAGAAAACGGCCGAGCTGTGCGCCCTGCCTCCTGACGCCCTGTTGGCCGATGTCAACTACGCGTATGAAAAACGAAGGGGCAAAATGGAGCGCCAGCTGTCCAAACTCGACATACAGCCGGCACGTCAGGTGACCACCGCTTACGCCAAACGACACTATCGCGTTCCGCGTTCGGCGCAGGCCGAGGAAGAGCTCATCGCGCTGCTCTTTGCCGACGGTTCGCTTCTGCCATTCATGTCGGACAAGCTCACACCGGAGCAGTTCACAGTTCCTCTGTTTTCCAATCTGTTCGCGCTGGCCCTGTCGCGCTATCCCGGCGGGTACCTCTCGCTTTCCACGGTGGCCAACGATTTAGAGGCGGAGGCCATGTCCCATTTGGTACACATTCTGGAGAAACCTCGGAGCCTGGCCGATGCCGCGCGCGCCATTGAGGACAGTGTCTCCGCCATTTTATCGCACAGCCTGGGTCGCGGGCGAAACGGCTTCAAAACACCGCCGTCGTCCGAGAGTCCCGATGATTCAGACGAGGCCAAGGCCAGCCAAGAGAGGATTTTGTCTGAAGCGGATCCCCTGCTCAGATTGGCACAGACACTCAAAGATACCGGTAAGGGTTATGGAGGAAGTTAGATGGGTAACTTAGAAGAGAAAAAGGCGCTGCTCAAAGATCTTGTGGAGCAGGGCAAGCGGGCGGGCAAAATCACCGACAAGCAGCTGATGGTCGCGCTCGAGGAACTGGATTTTGACTCGGATCAGATTGACAAGCTGTATGATACACTTGAGGGACAGGGCATTGAACTTGTCGTTGAGGACTCCTCAATCCCCGCGCTGCCCGATTCCGATGTCGACATCACCGCGGAGGATATCGAGGAGATTCCGATTGAGGAACTCCAAAATGCCGAAGCGCTGGCCGAGGGCTTCAACATTGACGATCCGGTGCGCAGGGATCTGAAGGAAATCGGCAAAGTACCGCTGCTCTCGACCGAGGATGAGGTGCGATTGGCGACTTTGATGTGCGAAGGTGACGAGGACGCCAAAATGCAGCTGGCTGAAGCCAATCTGCGCCTGGTGGTCAGCATCGCCAAGCGCTATGTGGGTCGCGGTATGCTCTTTTTGGATCTCATTCAGGAAGGGAACTTGGGTCTCATCAAGGCGGTTGAAAAGTTTGACCACGCCAAGGGCTTCAAGTTTTCGACCTATGCGACCTGGTGGATTCGCCAAGCCATTACGCGCGCCATCGCCGATCAGGCGCGCACCATCCGAATCCCGGTTCACATGGTCGAGACCATTAACAAGGTCATTCGCGTGTCCAGACAGCTTCTGCAGGAGCTTGGGCACGACCCCACCCCTGAGGAAATCGCGCAGGAAATGAACATACCCGTCGAAAAGGTACGCGACATTATGAAAATCGCGCAGGAACCCGTATCGCTCGAAACGCCCATCGGAGAGGAAGAGGACAGCCATCTCGGCGACTTCATTCCCGACGAGGACGCCTCCGAGCCGGCCGAGGCCGCGTCGTTTACGCTGCTCAAGGAGCAACTGGTCAATGTGCTGGGCACATTGACGCAGCGTGAGGAGAAGGTGCTCAAACTGCGCTTTGGCATTGAGGACGGTCGCACCCGAACACTGGAAGAGGTCGGTCGGGAGTTCAACGTCACGCGCGAGCGTATCCGGCAAATCGAGGCCAAGGCGTTGCGCAAGTTGCGCCATCCGAGCCGCTCCAAAAAGCTGAAAGATTTTTTGAATTGATGTATTTGGCTCTTTCATTTATCCGAGAGGCATGACACAGGCGGGAGGCTTTCTGAAGTCTGCCGCCTTCCTATTCGGTGTTTTTCAGCTCCTTGATTGCTTTTCTGCACGACTATTTACAGAATTTTCAGTCGCTCTTTGTCTATTTTTCGAATTGATTTTCATCAGGGGATTGCGTATAATCGGGATACAATCTATTCTCGGGTAAACGTATTCTTTTGGCGTTTGCCTAGACCAGCGGCTAACAGGAGGGTTTGTGCTGTGATCCAATTAAAGCCCAAGACGAAGGTAACCATCACGCTGGAGTCCAAACGGCAGTCTCAGGACAATTTGGTTTTACAATCCACGTTTGAGTGCAATCTGGATGAGAACCACTTTTTGGTCGCCGCTCCATTTCACAAGCAGGCGCTCTATCCCCTGCATGTCGGCGAGCTTGTGTATTTTACTTACCTCGATGCCAAGTCGCGGCTCGATTTTCAGGGCGTGGTGAAGGATCGATTTAAGCGCGACGACCAGTACTACCTTACCATCAGCCGCACGACCGACGTTGTCAAGACGCAGCGCCGTCAGGATTTTCGTCTGGAGCTCACCATGGATCTCGATCTTGAGCAAACGGTCATCAATGAAATGGGCGTCCGCGAGATCAAAATTCTCAAAGCGCGCATGGCCGATATCAGCAGCGGCGGTGCCGCCATACGTCTCAATGAGCACCTTTTTTTCCAGGAGAAGCTCTCCTTCCTGTTTCCCATTCGTGAGAAGTTCACTCCGCTCCGCCTCAACTGCGAGGTGCGCTGGATTTCCCTTTCCAATTATTCGTCGGTGTATAAGTATCTTTGCGGCGTCCGCTTCGTTTTCGACAACAAACGCGACCGCGAAGTCATGATCAAGTATCTGTTTGAGATTCAGCAGCAGCGCATGAGACTGGGGTCCTGACGGGACCCGTTGACCGTAATAATGATGATATGGGTCGCCGGATGTGGGAATACCCCTATCCGGCGGCCTTTTTTGGATTGTTGCTGGATGGTGGAAAGCTTGATCCATCGGGGGCAAAGCCTGCCCTATCCGTCAGAACTCCGTGCAGATGAGTGCTTTGACGAGAGAATAGGCGTGAAGATGAGTGCGCGCGCCTCCGGATTCAATTGTGCCCATTCATACGCGAAAAGCGCCGGAAAATTTGTGTCATATTGCTGTTGAAAAGGCCGTCGATGTGTGCTATATTCATCATTAGTGCCCTTTGTGCATGGAGAGCACCGATCAAATGAAATCAGGTGAATCTGTCTTGGAACACTTGGATTTACTGAATAAGATCATCGAGGCCGAGCAGCAGGCCAGTCTCATCTCCAGTGCCGCCAAACGAAAACGTGATAATTTGCCCAACGAACTCCGCCAGCAGCAGGAGACGCTGCGAGCGGAGTATTTGGCGCGCGCAGATAAACGGATTCGGATTGTGCGGCAGCAGAGTGACGAGGAAACAAAAGCGCGGACGGCCGCTCTCGATCAGTCACTGGCCGAGAGCAAGGCGTTACTGTTGGCGTATTTTGAGCAGCATCACGATCAAATGGTCAATGAACTGTTTACGCTTGTGGTGAGTGCGGATGCTGAGTGAGCTGTTTGATTATGGTGCCGTGGCCACCAAGGTTCGGGCGATGTACAAGAACCGTCTGCGGCCTGAGGATTTTGCACAGATCACGTCGATGAAAAAGGTGGCCGACGTCGTCACCTTCCTGCGCGGGCATCCGGGCTGGAAGGGCGCCTTTGACGAGGGGTTCAAAGAGACCAGACGCAGACCGTTGGAAGACCGCTTGCGGCAGTTTGTGCTGAGCGATTACTACAGCATCCTGCATTTTCTGCCGCGGGATGATCGCTTCATTCTGCAATATCGCGTTCTCTCGGCTGAGATGGACGAACTGATGTTGTTTTTGCAGCTTGCACGAGCCGGTCGTGCCGCCGAGTATCAGTGTCATATGCCCGATCTTTTTTTGCGGCACAGCCGCTTCCAGTTTGCAGAATTGTCCCGCGCCAAGAACTACGCCGATTTCCTGGCGGCGGCCAAGCGCACCAAGTTTTACGAAGCTTTGCTGCGGATCGCGCCGGACGATGGCGATTACCCCAGTTATACCGCAGTGGAGACCATTGTGCGAAGCCACTATTTTCGTCAGCTTTTCGCCTATATCGACAAGCACTATAAGGGACGTGTGCGTGAGCTGCTGCGCGAGGCCATCGGCTCTCAGGTTGACCTGATCAACATCAGCACGGTCGTTCGTATCCGCCATTTCCACCCCAACAACGACCGTGAGCTCTATGCCTATTTGCTGCCGGTGCATTACAAGCTGCGCCCGTCGTTCATCCGATCTCTCTATGAGGCTGATTCCGACGAGCAGGTAATGACACTTCTGTCCGCCTCGGCATATGGTAAATTCTTTTCCTCCCAGGAGTTTTCGCACATTGAGGAATACTACTATCAGTTCCTGTACGCTTTCAATCGCAGGCATATCTCCGACGGTATCCCGTCGGTGTATACACCTATGGCCTACCTGAGCCTGCGCGACGTTGAGCTCAAGAACCTCATTAATTCCATTGAGTTTGTCCGCTACGGCATCGCGCCGTCCCGGGCGCCTGCCTTCCTGTTCGGGGTACCCACGCAGCACGCCTAGGGAATCGATGACCCGTTGAGACATGGTAATTCGGCGCGAATTGTTGCGCACCGGCAAAACATTAGGCATATTTTGTTTGATTTTGCATGAAAGGATGTGAGTCAGATGTCCGTGGTTCCGATGAAGCTTGTGACGATTGCCGGCCCGCTGCAGGAGTTTGATTCGGTCATCAGTTCCTGCATCATCAACGAGCAGTTCCATCCCGAATCGACCACGCACATCATGAAGAACATCAAATACCTCTATCCGTTCGACCAGCAAAACCCCTATGTCGAACTGCTGAACCGCGCGGAACTACTGGCTGATCAGGCGGGCATTCCGCTTGCCTATCGGAATTTTGAAAGCATTGACATTGAAAGTGACACGGCCGCCGAATACTTCGACGAGTTTGAGCGGAAGTATAGGGCGCTTCTCGATGAACAGGACGCGCTGAAGGCGCGTGTGGTGGAGAACGGACAGATCGTCCTGCAGCTCGAACACTTGCTTGACGTTAACGTCCCGCTTCAGGAGTTTTTTACCGTCACCTACGTGAAATTCCGCTTCGGACGCATGCCGCGCGAGTCCTACAACAACTTCATACAGCATCTCAGGGATCGGCCGGACGTATTTTTCTTCGTGACCAACGCCGAAAGCGAATGGGTCTACGGCATGTACATGACGCCGCGGCTGTTGATGGAAAAAGTGGATTCGCTGTTTGCAACGCTCCAATTTGAACGCATCCGGATTTCGGGGCGGGTCAAAGGCACCGGCGAACAGGCCATTCGGGAAATCCATGAGGAAACCGAACGGGCCGAGTTCCGGCTTGAGGAAATCAAATCACAGCTCAAACTGCTGATCAGCGAGGAAACGGACAATTTCCTGTCCCACTACTCCTATATACGCTTCAAAAACGACAGCTACAACATCCGACGCTACGCCGCGCACACCGAGGAAACTTTCTATGTGCTCGGCTGGGTGCCAGAGCCCGATTACGAGGCGTTTACGCAAAAGCTGTCGGCGCATGAGAATCTCTCGCTGGTGCTTGTTTCGGACGACCCGGAGCGTGCCGAAAGCTTCACGCCGCCCATCAAGCTCAAGAACCCCAAGATATTCCGACCCTTTGAACCCTACGTCAAGATGTACGGTTTGCCGACATACAATGAAATCGACCCGACGCCGCTGATGTCCATCACCTATCCCCTGCTGTTCGGCATCATGTTCGGCGATGTGGGACAGGGCGTACTGCTCATTCTGGCCGGTTTGCTGATGTGGAAGCTCAAACGAATGTGGCTGGGACGCATCATCTGCTACGCGGGTCTGTCGTCCATTGGCTTCGGTTTTGTGTACGGCAGTGTGTTCGGCTTCGAGCACTGGCTGGATGGGTTTAAGATTCTGGAAAACAGCGCCAACACACAGACCGCGCTGATGCTGTCCATCTATTTGGGCATGTTCCTGTTGTGTCTTTCCATGGTGTTCAATGTCATCAACGGGATACGACAGAAAAACTATGAGAAGATTCTGTTCGGCCCCAACAGCGTATTCGGCATGGTGCTCTATCTGGCCATCATCATCGCCGTGCTGCCGCTTCTGGGCTTCGGCGAATCCATCCTGCCCACCGGAGTGGCGCTGGCCATCGCCGCCGTGCCCATTGTGCTCGTGTTCCTGCGTTCGCCGCTTTCTCACATGGTGGCGCGGCGCAAGCGCAAGCGAGAGGGGTCGACTTCCAACTTCATATTGGAGAATTTCTTCGAGCTGATTGAGATTTTGCTGTCCTACATTACAAACACCATCTCTTTCCTGCGCGTCGGCGCCTATGCCATCAGCCATGCCTCGATGATGTATGTGGTGTTCACCCTTTCGCAGATGGCCAACGGTTCGCAGAACCTCGTCGTCATCATCATCGGAAACATCATTGTCATGGGCATTGAAGGACTGTTGGTCGGCATCCAGTGCCTCCGACTGGAGTTCTATGAAGTCTTCGGCCGGTTCTACAGCGGCGGCGGACGGCCCTACAGTCCCATCATCATCGATTACAAGTCCCGCAACGAATAACCGCTGCGCAACCTAAAACAAACCAACCTGGAGGGCTCAAACATGTATGCTATCTATGCCGCAATCCTGGCCGCGTTGATTCTGATTCCGCTCTACCCGATCTATCGCCGCAAGGTCAAGGGCAAGCCGGTCAAAACCCCGCTGCTGGCCAACATTTTCTCCTTCTTCCTCGTCGGTGTCGGCATGGTGGCGCTCGGCCTTTCGGGCGCGGCTTCGGCGGCCGAAACAACCGAGGCGGTTGCCCATGCATTGGATCCGCAGGCCGGATTGGGCTTTATCGCCGCGGCGCTGGCGACCGGTCTTTCGGGCATTGGCGGCGGTATCGCCGTGGCGGCGTCGGCCTCGGCCGCGCTGGGCGCCATTTCGGAGGATGAGAAGACGTTCGGTAAGGCGCTCATTTTCGTCGCGCTGGCCGAAGGTATCGCCCTGTACGGCATGATTATCTCCTTCTCCATTCTGGGTAAGATTCAATAGACTTCCGAAGAGAGGAAGCTTAACGATGCGTTTCTATGTGATTTCAGACAACACCGATACGCTGACCGGCTTCCGGCTTGCCGGCATTGAAGGCGTGAAGATCCTGGATCCGGCCGAGATCGCGCCGGCGGTTCAACATGCCATCAACGAGCCGGACATCGGGGTGCTTCTCATCACCGAGAAACTGGCCACACAGGTGCCCGACCTGATGTTTGATCTCAAGATCAAACGTCAGAAAACGCTGGTTGTGGAGATCCCCGACCGTCATGGCACCGGCCGCACGCCCGATTCGATCACGCGTTATATCCGTGACGCCATCGGCATCAAAGTATAGTGAAATGGAGTGGCGCTGCCCATGGGCACGATTGACGAAAAGCTTGAGCACTTTACCGAAATGCTCACCTCAGACGCGATGGCCGACAGCCAGCGCATCCTCGAGGAAATCAAGCAGATCAGCGCGGCCAGTTTGGAAGCGGTCGAGGACGAGGCCCTGCGTTATGCCTATCAGCACATAAAGACTTCGGTCGCAGGCATCCATACTGACGCAAGCCGTCAGATTTCCAAAAAGGAAATGGACAACAAGCGCGTGATTTTCTCGCTTCGTCTGGAGCTGGCCGACGGGATCAACAAGGAAGTGGCTCAAAAGATTCTTGCTTTCACGCAAACGCCGGAATACCTTAAGCTGCTCGTTTCGTTGAGCCGCCAGGCCGTCAAAGCCTTTGACGGCGCTTCCACTGTCATCCATCTGCGGCCGCAGGATATGCATTATGAGTCCGAGCTACGCAAGGCTCTGTCCGACCAGCCTGTGGAGTTTAAGGCAGGCGACGTCCAACTGGGCGGCCTACGGGCGTTTTGCCCGGCGAAGCACCGTGAGATCGACAGCACGTTTGATGTGAAATTTGAGGAACTGAAGACCTCCTATTTCGCGTCACTGCCCATAGGGAACGGATGAATCATACGACATGGAGCTGTAACACCATATCGTGATCAGCGTTACCTATACAATCATTCCATCATCCTTTTGGAGGAAGGCGGCGCTATTATGGCCTATACGGTTCATGGCATCAACGGCCCGGTGGTCACCATTCGCGGCGAAACGAGCTGCGGTATGATGGACATGGTGTATATCGGCCATCAACGCCTAATTGGCGAGGTGGTCGGCCTTCATGGGAAGGATACGACGGTACAAGTCTATGAGGATACTTCGGGGCTTAAGGTGGGCGATCCGGTCGAAACCACCGGCGCGCTGATGTCCATACAGTTGGGGCCTGGCTTGCTCGGCAATATTTTTGACGGCATAGCCCGTCCTCTGCGTGAGATTGAACGCCAGTCGGGCGCTTTTATGGCGCGCGGCATCAACGTGTCGTCACTGGACGCGGAAAAGCGTTGGAACATCAAGTTGAACGTCAAAACCGGAGACACCGTTGAACCCGGTTCGGTCGTGGCCGAGTGCGACGAGACTGGCATCATTCGGCACCGCGTCATGGCGCCGCCCCTTGTGTCCGGCCAGGTCGTTTCGGCGGTGTCCGACGGTTCCTATACCGTCGACGATGTGATTGCCGAGATCAAAGACGAGCATGGCAACGTGATTCCGGTGACGCTGGCGCAGCGCTGGCCCATCCGCCACCAGCGTCCGATAACCGCGCGTCTGCCCATCGACCGCCCGCTCATCACCGGTCAGCGCATCATCGACACGTTGTTTCCCATTGCCAAGGGCGGCTGCGCCGCTATCCCCGGGCCATTCGGCGCGGGCAAGACCATCACCCAGCACCAGCTGGCCAAGTGGTCGGACGCCGACATCATTGTTTATCTCGGCTGCGGCGAGCGCGGCAACGAGATGACCGAGGTGCTGGAGGAGTTCTCACAGCTGGTTGACCCTCGTAGCGGACGCCCGCTGATGGAGCGCACCGTGCTCATCGCCAACACATCCAATATGCCGGTGGCGGCGCGCGAGGCGTCCATCTACACCGGTATGACAGTGGCGGAGTATTACCGAGATATGGGCTATCATGTGGCCATTATGGCCGATTCCACCTCGCGATGGGCCGAGGCGCTACGCGAGATTTCGGGACGTCTTGAGGAAATGCCCGCCGAGGAAGGCTTTCCGGCCTACCTCCCCTCCCGACTGGCCGAGTTCTATGAGCGCGCGGGTTATATGCGCGTTTTGTCGGGCGGAGAGGGCTCGGTCACGGTCATCGGCGCGGTCAGTCCGCAGGGCGGCGACTTTTCCGAACCGGTCACACAGAACACGAAGCGGTTCATCCGCTGTTTCTGGGCGCTGGATCGACAGCTTGCCTATGCGCGGCACTTCCCCGCCATCAACTGGATCACTTCCTACTCGGAATACTCGGCCGAGTTGCAACCCTGGTATGTGGACCGGCTGGGACTCGAGTTCATTGAGCTCCGCACGCGGCTTTCGCGGCTTTTGCAGGAGGAATCCAAGCTCAATGAAATTGTCAAGCTGATCGGCGCCGACATTTTGCCCGATGACCAAAAGCTCATCATTGAAGTGGCGCGTGTGGCTCGATTGGGTTTTCTGCAGCAGAACGCTTACCACGACGTCGATACGTATATTCCCATTGAAAAGCAGAAGGCCATGCTTGTCGTAATGCTGACGCTGTATGACGAGGCCAAGTCGCTGGTCGATCACAGCGTTCCGCTGGCGAGGCTGTTGGAAACCGAACTGTTTGACCGCATTGTCCGGATGAAATACGACATGCCCAACGATGACCTGACCTGCGTAGACGACTATATCAAAGACATTCACGATTGTGTCACCAAAGTATTTGTCGATCAGAACATCGCTCCGCCGGCCGAGAGCTGAACCCTCACGCCGACAGAATGCTCAGCCACGCCTCGGTCACTGGCTCTTTGCCGCCCTGCGGCGCGGGAAACACTCTTTTTCGGACTGGCACGGGAGGATTCACTTATGCGCATGGAATATGTGGGACTCAATGAGATTTCGGGGCCGCTTATCATCTTGGACGATGTCCACGATGTGGCTTATGAAGAGATGGTTGAGATCACGATGCAAAACGGCACGCGCCGAACCGGCCGCGTTATCCTGATCGACGGCGACCGTGTCGTGGTGCAGGTCTTTGAAGGCACACAGGGCATTTCGCTCGAGAACGTGCGCACGCGCTTCACCGGACATCCGATGGAGCTGAAGCTGTCCAGGGATATGCTGGGGCGCATTTTCGACGGTAGCGGCCGTCCCATCGACGACCTCGGCCCCATCGCTGCCGAGGAAACGCGCGACATCAACGGCTCGGCCATGAATCCAGTGTCCCGTCAGTACCCCCACGCCTGTATCTACACCGGTATATCGGCTATCGACGGTATGGCCACGCTCATCCGCGGGCAGAAGCTACCCATCTTTTCGGGCGCCGGTCTGCAGCACAACGAGCTGGCCGCGCAGATGGTGCGGCAGGCATCGGTGGCCGGCGGCGACAGTGAATTCGCCATCGTCTTTGCCGCTATGGGTGTCAAGAACGATACGGCCGATTTCTTCAAAAAGAACTTTGAGGAGTCGGGCGCGTTGCAGCGCGTGACCATGTTCCTCAATCTGGCCTCCGACCCGATTATTGAGCGCATTCTGACGCCGCGCTGCGCGCTCACGGCGGCCGAATACCTGGCCTTTGTACATGGATACCACGTACTGGTCATCCTAACCGATATGTCATCCTATTGTGAGAGCTTGCGCGAGTTTTCGTCCAGTAAGGGCGAGATCCCCAGCCGCAAGGGCTACCCCAGCTATCTGTATTCGGATTTGGCGTCGCTGTACGAGCGCGCCGGTATGCTGCGGGGTCAGTCCGGCTCGGTGACGCAGGTGCCCATTCTCACCATGCCCAACGACGACATCACCCACCCGATCCCCGACCTGACCGGGTACATCACAGAGGGACAGATTGTGCTTGACCGTGCGCTGGATCAGAGCGGTCTCTATCCGCCCATCTCGCTGCTCCCCTCTCTGTCACGCCTGATGAAGGACGGCATCGGCAAGGGCTATACGCGCGACGACCACGCCGTGCTGTCCAACCAGTTGTTTTCCTCATACGCGCGCGTCGGCGAGGCGCGGGCGCTGGCGTCGGTTATCGGCGAGGAGGAGCTCTCGGAAGCCGACAAAAAGTATATGGAGTTCGGACGCATTTTTGAGCAGGAGTTTTTGCGTCAGAGCTATGACGAAAACCGTTCCATCGACCAGACGCTTGAAATTGGTTGGCGCGCGCTCTCGGTGTTGCCGCCGGAGGAGCTTGATCGTGTCGATACGGTTTTGTTGAAGAAGTATTATAAGAAGGATCTGGGCGTCTCGGTGCACCCGGATATATAAAATCAGAAGAGGAATCCAATCCCCTTTTTCTGTCACCGGTTCCGCGCCCGTTGCGCGGGATAAGAAGTTATTCCCGAAGTCAATTCGAGAAAAAGGATTCAACCGGACTATCGAAGCGGATTTCGAAAGTGACGATTGAAGAAACGCGTTATGCGGTGAATGCGATAACCATGAAAGCCTGCTTTCTCAGGCAGCAAGTGTATTCGCCGATGAAGCGTGAGGAATGCAAGCGTTGGCCGTGGGAGAATCTCCTGCCTATGACACCGCATTTGTGGAAGGGGTGATATCATGCCCAATGTCATACCGACCAAAGGAAATCTATTGGCGCTCAAACGTTCTCTGTCTCTCGCGCAGTTGGGTTTTGACCTAATGGATCGAAAACGCAACATCCTCATACGTGAAATGATGTCGCTGATTGACAAAGCCACTGAGTTACAGTGCCGGATTGATTCCACCTTTCAGGAGGCATACGACTCACTCGTGGCCGCCAACATCACTCTCGGCAACTGCGACTTTTTGGCCGAGTCGATGCCGTTGGAGGAATCGGTCGTCATCCGAACGCGCTCGGTTATGGGCGTTGAAATCCCCTACGTGTCGATGGACGATGCCCCGCCTGAAATCGCCTATGGATTCGCATTTTCCAACTCCATGCTGGATCAGGCCACATTGAAGTTCAATGAGGTCAAGCGTCTGACCCGGGCGCTGGCCGAGATTGAAACCGCCACGTATCGACTGGCCTACGCAGTCAAAAAGACACAGAAGCGAGCAAACGCGCTGCAAAACATCATCATACCTGGTTTTGAGGCAGACATCGGTTTCATTACCGAAGCGCTGGAGGAAAAGGAACGTGAGGAGTTTGTGAGGCTTAAGGTGATCAAGGCACAGGGCAAATCGGGAAAACGCTAGGAGCACATGAAGAACGGGCTTCGTGTGCTCTTGTTTTTTAACTCATTTGCGAAAAGAGGCCGTGGGCGTTGCCCATGGCCTCTTTTTGCAAATAAAAATCACTGCTTTGCTTTCATCAGGCCGGGCCACCGCCTTCGGCGGGCGCATTGACCACGACATCAAACGTGGTGGATTTACTGACGATGCTTTCAATATAGGTGACCGTTATCGTGACCGGATCGCCGACGGTATCCAGCGTGGTAGGATCGATCCCCAAACTGCTGTTGGGAATTACGGCAGTGGTCGTGTCGGTATAGGTCGCTGTGACCTCAAGGCCGGTGATGTCCAGCGTGTCGTCCTTAGTATAGGTCGTCTTGGTCGGCATTTTTGTGACCGCAATCGACTGCAGAACGGGCACGCTCTCGAAGACACCTGTGATCACGATATTCTTGCCGGGCATTTTGAAAGTTGTCCCCGTGATGGGGGTGATATCGTCCGGGTCGGCGGCATCATAGTACTTGAGTGAGCCGGGCTTCAGACGTTTGCTGGTGTTGGCCGGGTTGATGGCTACCGTAACGGTCTCCCCTACTTCGGCTTTCATCGGCGCGGCTGTAATGGTGCCGCCGGTGATGGCTGGATCGATACTGACCATATAGGTGTTCAGTTCATAGATGATTTGGCACAACTCGGCACGGGTGATGGCCTTTTGGGGCATGAACGTGGCGCCGGTGACGAAGGTCAACAGCCCGAATTCTTTGCAGGTCGAGACAGCGTCCTGCGCCCAGCTGGAGATGTCGGCGTGGTCAGTGTAGTCTTTGTACTTCTTGCTGTCCTTGGGAACCAGCTTGTAGCAGCGTGCCACGACGGTGGCGGCCTGCTCGCGTGTAATGGAGGAGTTGCGATCAAACCTTGTCGACGAAGCGCCGTTGACAATATCCAGCGCATATAAGATGTTGATGACAGTGTCATCCCAGCTTTTCAGCTTGGTCACGTCACTGAAAGTGTGTTCTATCAGCTGCATGACGCGACCCCAGACGATGGCGAATTGGCCGCGCGTCAGGTTTTCGGTCGGGCCAAACCTTGTAGCGGAGTAGCCTCTGATAAATCCATGGTCGGAGCAAAACGCAATGGCGTCCTTTGCGTTGGCGCTGACGTCATTGATGTCGGTGAAGGTGGTGGCGGCCAGCGCCATCGGCATCAGGGACAGAGACAGTACCACGGCCAGAATAAGCGCGCAAATTCTTTTCATGTTCGATCTGCCTTTCGGTTTCATTTTTGCGGAACGTGAGTTCTTGACAGTATTGTTTACCGATGCGGTCATTTTCTTTCTTGGTAATGATGAGGGATATGTGAAGTTTCAGGGCTGTGTTCAAATTTTTTCTTGTACACCATATAGACAAAACGCCTCATCACTTGATGGGTATTCTTTACGAACGCGCCCCTTCAATGCTCGTCCCTGTTAGCGACAGTCTGCGGCCTGCCATGACAGAAAGAGGGTTCGGAGAGCAAAGCTATCCCCAAACAATGTCGGCCTGTTCCACTGGCACGCCGGCGATCCGGCAGGCTCGAGCAATCGCTAGGCTTGCCGGCAACATGATGTCGGGATCGGGCTTTCCATGGGCAATGGTAGTGTACCCAGCCGGATGCACCGTGACCTCGCACTCGGAAAGCGGAGCGAATGGACACGCCAGCGCCGCGTTCTCCTCCTTGCTCAGCCCGAAGGGATAGGGCGTATCGGACGGTACCGCCTTTTTGGCAAACTGCATTTGAGCAACCGCTTGCTGACGCATTGTCATCATAATCACCTCGCTCAACCTTATGCAGAGACCGGTTGTCCGTTTGACACTGAAGAGCTGAAACAGTCGGGTATTTATCATCCATGCTCCGCTTCTCCTTGACCTCATCGTGCGAAAATGTTAATATATGGTGTGTGGGATGTAGTGCACGGATTCGACTCTCATCTAGCTCTATATCACATTCTTTCTGAATGGAGTGGATGCCATGACCGTCGCCCTATACCTCCGCAAGTCCCGCGCCGAGGAGAACGAGTCGGTTGAGGTCACGTTGGCCCGGCATAAAAACACCCTGTTGCAGTTTGCCGAGTCCAACAACCTGGAGGTACTCTCAGTGTATGACGAGGTCGTCTCCGGCGACAGCCTCTTTGCCCGGCCCGCCATGCTCAAGCTGCTGGACAATATCGATCAATACCAGGCCATTCTATGCATGGACATCGACCGTCTGGGCCGCGGCACCATGAAGGAACAGGGCATCATCCTGGAAACCATTAAGTCGGCCGACGTCAAGATCATCACACCGCGCAAGGTATACGACCTCAACAATGAGATGGATGAGACCTATGGTGAGTTCCAGGCCTTCATGGCGCGCCAGGAACTGAAAATGATTAAAAGCCGTATGCAGCGCGGCATCCGAAGGTCGGCCGAGGAAGGTTGTCACATGGGTGCGGCGCCCTATGGGTATAAAAAAGTGAAGCTCGGCAAAAAGCCGACCTTGGAAATCATCCCGGAGGAAGCAGAAATCGTGCGCTTCGTCTTTCAGGAGTATCTCGCTGGACATGGCGCCAATGCCATCGCCCATACCTTAAACGCACGCGGTGTCTTGCCTCAGCGCATCACCGAATGGAACAGGGTGACCATCCAGCGGATGCTGAGCAACGACACGTATATCGGCCGCATCACATATGGCAAGTTTATAGCCAGTAAGCGCAACGGAGTCAAAAGAACCTACCGCCCCGTTGACGATCAGATCAAAGTGAAGGGTCTGCACGAGGCCGTCATATCGCCCGAAGTGTTCGCCGCGGCGCAGAAAATAAAGCAAAAGAACTATCGCCCGCCCATGAGAGAATTCGGCTTTCTCAAAAACCCGTTCGCGGGGGTCGTAAAATGCTCTGTGTGCGGCCGTGCCCTTGAACTCCGCCCCTTCAAAGAGTATCGCTACCTTTTATGCAAAACAAAGGGCTGCGTACGTATGGTCAATCTCAAATATGTCGAGCGCGCTTTTCTCGAAGAGCTACAGCGTCACATGGATGAAGTGCGCATCAAGGCAGCCGGTGCCCCCGCCCTTGTGAATCATCTTGCCATGATCCAGAATATGCACACCGAATTGAACAATTTGGAGAACCAGCGGGAACGGCTCTTCGACTTTCTGGAGCGCGGCATCTATACGATTGATGTCTTTCAAAAGCGGTCGGTCTCTCTTGCGGAACGCATCGCGACGTTGCGTGAGGTCATTGATTCTGAAACTGTGAAGCACGACTTCCAGATCAGGCGCGTCGAAGTGGTGGTCCCACAGATACAGCATGTCCTCACCTATTTCGCTGACAGCACCCCCCGCGAGAAGAATGAGCTGATAAAGTCCGTTGTTACCCAGGTCAGCTACTATAAAGCCAAAGACGCCAAGCCCGACGATTTCCTTCTAACCCTCGATTTTCTTGTCGCGCAATGAGTGCACTCAATATATATGGCTTGCATATGTAGATACATCCAAATAAACCCATAATAGTTCGGCGCGGCGGCACTTCACGTTGATGGCCCTGTCAATGATGGCCTGACTGCGACGGGTCGGGTACACGCGCATGTCTTCGAGGCAGTCCTTGTCGCGGCAGGCGTCGTAAATCTTTTTGGTATGAATGCACACGGTTTCCTTGGAGGAGTGGATACTCCCAAATTGACCGGGCAAGACCTTTTCAGGCATTGCTAGATGACCTCCCATATCATGATATTTGAAGTCTGAACCCCAAACCGGAAGATCAGCTCCGATGTGGATTCTCTTCATTATCATGGTATGCCGACCGTTTTCATCGGTGAAGATGGGAAAATTCGAACGCTCTCGCGACGCTTTCGTTTTACCCCATTTGTTCAAAAGATCTCGGAATTATCAATCAGACGATGCCGAAACCAAGCCGTTTTTACGTTTCTGTTTTTTGTGTTTTCGGACAAAATATCGGGATTGCGGGTTTGTTGGCGGGGAATTGTTGTGAAACGTGCTTTTCCGTAGAGCAAGCTGTCAGGAAACTGCGGTTTGAACCAGACTCGCAAACGGGAAGCACCGACGCCGACTTCACCGGGTAAATACGTCAGGCCGCCGCCGCGCCGCCCCTTTCCTTGTTTTGCGACCGAAATCCGATTCGTCTGATTCTCATGAATGCTCATGACTTACACATACTTGACCACATATATATACTGAATCAAGACAGACATCAGAAAAGCCGTGTCGACAACTCTGGTCAACACGGCTCCTTTATGTATGGCTTGGAAAAATCCGTTCAGGAAATCGCTGCCTTCAGCGGCTGCTCACCGATCGCCGACGGGAACAGACCCAGCTTCTCCTTGGGAATGGTGAAAACCGGAACACCCTGTTCGCCGGGCGCGATGGTGCCGGGCTGAAAAAAGAAGGACAGCCCATCGTCGGTCAAGTAAAACCGCTCAACATTGAAATGACGTTTGAAATTCTTTTTGAGATCTTCATAGAACAGAGCCGTCCCCATGGCGGTGCGGGCGCGCGCGATGTTCAAAATTTCATCCAGAACAAACCGATTGGGCCGCTCCCTTCCCGGAAAGAAATGCGCGCAGGACACCGGCGCTCCGGTAGTGAGCGACCAGGTGTCGGCGCCGCGCAGGACGCAGCGGCGCTGACCGTCAATGGTCATATACCGGTCGTAGTGCAGAGACAGGAACTCACCGTCGTTGCGCGACGCGGTATAATCCATCTCCAGCAAATAGGGCACAAAGGGCGCGCCGCCCGACTGGCAAAGCTTCCAGTGCTTCTCCGCCAAGCGAAACAGCGGATGACGCACCATAAAGTCCACACGCCGCCGCAAGAAACGGTAGTGCTGCGAAATCCTACGGCCACAGCGACCCTGGCGGACGATTTGAGGCAAAGAAACGGCATAATTCAATACAGGCTCGGTCTTACTTTTCATGGTGCCGGTATTGGTCTCGGCCTGAAGTACAATGGCCTCCGTCTTTTTCAAAGAAATGGCCTCCCATACGAGCAATGGTGGCGAAATACGAAAATTCACCACTATATATTAGAATACCACAACCCAGCGGTCTTTTCAAGTGCCGCCCAATGGATTGAGCCGTCGCGGGGGGGGCGCCCGGCCAAACGGCGGAATCCCAAATCCACTATATGCCCGTCGATGCGACGGCGTGCGGCGTTCCCATCATGAGGTTGCCTGTCACATGGCAATATGCTAAAATGAATAAGCGGTCGGTCTGGCCGCAGTCTGCGATCATTTTTCGGGATGTGATGTGTTGATTTCCAAACTGCAAAATCCGCACACGGATCGTTTGTTTGAGGCGATTCTGAGCCTGTCCAGTCTAGAGGACTGCTA
>JAVBPF010000071.1:0-10865 GCA_031549735.1 Oscillospiraceae bacterium | reverse complement strand
CCGATGACAAACGCGCCGAGGGTGGCGATGGTCATGAGGAAATTCTCATCAAACATGTGCCCGGACGCCACATTGCGCGCAGCCGACCACAATATGCCTCCGCCGACCAGCAGATAGGCGGCAATGTAAAGATATAACGCGCCCCATTCGGGCAGCGGCAAGGTCAGCGCCAATACGAACAAGACAACGCCCAGGCCCAGACGTACCATACGCCGGACATCCCGCAGCGGCGAGCTTTCCTCAGGCGCATCGGCCGGGCGACGCCCGGTCTGTCCCGCCTGCGCGACCACGCGCACATCGGGTTCGAAGGAACGGACAATGCGCACAACGTCGGGCTCGGGGTCAAATTCAAGCTCCGCTTCCAGCCGCAGTGTGGAGGTCAGCATATTGATGGACGGAGCGGACACGCCGTCGAGCTGCCCGACCGCCTGCTCGATTTTCATCGCGCAGTTGGCGCAGGCCAGTCCATTTAATACATACACACGTTCCAAGCCGTTCACCTCTCCTCGATGTGGGAAAGACCCATTTCAAAAATACTCTTGACGTGGTCGTCATCCAGACTGTAGAAAACCACCTTACCCTCTTTGCGATTCTTGACCAGCTCGGCTTGGCGAAGGCTCTTGAGCTGGTGGGACACGGCCGATTTTGTCATGTCGAACAGCACGGCCAGGTCACAGACGCACATCTCATGATGGTCAAGCGCCCACAGCAGCTTGACCCGCGTTGAGTCTCCCAGCACTTTGAACAGGTCGGCCAGGTCATAGAGCTTGCGCTCATCGGGCAGCTGGTTGCGCACCTGTTCTACCAGTTCGGCATGGATGACGTCACAGTCGGCGCGGTTATCGGAATACATTGAAATCACCCTTCAGTTTATCAGTTGTTCAATTGAGCAATCGTTCAACTATATATTAACGCGGCGACAAGGTCTTGTCAAGAGAGAAATTTGTGGAGAAGGAAAACCTATTGTCCGGCGGCCGGACGCTTCGAAACCGCAAGCAATCACGGCTTAGTCATCCCCTTCGGCCGGACGCTTTGTCCGCCGCCTTCACCGATTGACAGCCCGTCCGTTCTGACATACAATATTCGATAGATTTAGGGTAAATAAAGAGGGGTTCACTATGTCGAATGTATTGCGTTATTATGTAGAGAAAAAACCGGGGTTTGACGTCGAGGCTCAGGCGCTTTTCTCGGATGTCACCGGGTTTCTGGGGCTTACTTCGTTGACGGCGCTGCGGCTGTTCGTGCGCTATGACATCGAGGGGTTGAACGCGGCGGACGCCGAAACGGTGTGTCCGGTTGTGCTGTCCGAGCCGATGAGCGATCACCTGTACTCGGAAAAGCTGCCCGCGCTGGACGCTAGCCTCAAGCTGTTGTGCTATGAGTCGCTGCCCGGGCAATTCGACCAGCGCGCGGACTCCTGCGCCCAGTGCATTCAGATGATGCTGGGCGGGTCGCGTCCGCTGGTGCGCGTGGCCACCATCCTGGCCGTCGCCGGACTGGATGAGAAGGAGTTCCAAACCCTGTCCGACTATGTCATCAATCCGGTCGAGTGCGGCGCGGCCAGCCTGGACAAGCCCAAGACGCTGCATGTGCAAACCGAACCGCCTGTCCCTATCGCCCGCCTGAACGGATTTTCCCGGCTGGACGACGACGGGTTGGAGGCGCTGCGCGTCTCGATGGGGCTGGCCATGGATCTGGCCGACCTGCGCTTCCTGCGCGCGTTTTTCGAAAAGGAGGGGCGCGACCCCTTCGAGACCGAAATGCGGGTACTGGACACCTATTGGTCGGATCACTGCCGCCATACCACCTTTTTGACCCATCTGGACGAGGTGCACATCGACGACGAGCGCGTCGCCTCGGCCTATCATCTCTATCTGGACACGCGCGCCGGACTCTACGGCCACGACACCGACCGTCCGGTCACCTTGATGGATATGGCCACCTGCGCCATGAAGGCGCTCCGAAAGCAAGGCAAGCTTCCGCACTTGGACGAGAGCGAGGAAATCAACGCCTGCACCGTCCGCATCACCCCCATCATCGACGGCAAAAAAGAGGACTACCTCCTTCTCTTCAAAAACGAAACGCACAATCACCCGACTGAGATCGAGCCGTTCGGCGGCGCGGCCACCTGTGTCGGCGGCGCCATCCGCGACCCGCTGTCGGGGCGCTCCTATGTCTATCACGCCATGCGGATCACCGGCAGCGGCGATCCGAGGGCTTCCCTGTCGGACACACTGCCCGGCAAGCGCCCCCAGCGGCAGATCACCACAAAAGCCGCCGCCGGGTTTTCCTCCTACGGCAATCAGATCGGCCTGGCTACCGGGCTGGTCCGCGAAATCTATCACCCCGGCTATGTGGCCAAGCGTATGGAGATCGGCGCGGTGGTCGGCGCGGCCCCGCAAAACGCTGTGCGGCGCGAGACGCCTCAGCCCGGCGATGTCATCATCCTGCTGGGCGGCCGCACCGGCCGCGACGGCATCGGAGGAGCGACCGGCTCCAGTAAGAGCCACAGCGACACCTCGGTCTCGACCTGCGCCGCCGAGGTGCAGAAGGGCAACGCACCCGAGGAACGCAAGCTGCAGCGCCTGTTCCGCGACCCCGAGGTCACGCGCATGATCGTCCGCTGCAACGACTTCGGCGCGGGCGGCGTGGCCGTGGCCATCGGCGAGCTGTGCGACGGCCTCCGCATCACGCTCGACCGCGTGCCGAAGAAGTATGAGGGCCTGGGCGCGACCGAGCTGGCCATTTCCGAGTCGCAGGAGCGCATGGCGGTTGTCGTGTCCGCGCAGGACGCCGACCGGCTCATGCGGGCGGCCGCGCTCGAAAACCTGGAGGCCACCATCGTGGCCGAGGTGACCGAGGAGCCCCGCATGGTGATGACCTTCCTGGGCGAGACGGCGGTCGACCTGCCGCGAAGCCTGCTTTCCTCCAACGGCGCACCCAAACACGCCCGTGTGCGGGCGCTCAAAGCCGCGCCGCCGCCCGCGCGTCCCTGGGATACCGGTACGCCGGACAAGCGATTGCTGCTGCTGGCCTCCGACTTGAATTTCTGCTCCCAGCGCGGCCTCGTCGAGCGCTTTGACAGCACCATCGGCGCGGGCAGCGTATTGGTGCCGTTCGGCGGCGCAACCGGGCAATGCCCCGCGCAGGCCATGGCCGCCAAAATCCCCGTACTGCAAGGAGACTGCGCCACCTGCAGCGTCATGAGCTACGCCTTCGACCCCGACCTGTCGGCCGCCGACCCCTTTGAGGGCGCGCGGACGGCGGTCATCGAGTCGGTGGCCAAGCTGGTCGCGGCGGGCGCGTCCCCCGAGGATACCTACCTCACCTTCCAGGAATATTTTCCGCGTCTGCGCGAGGACAAGACGCGTTGGGGTCTGCCTCTTTCGGCCTTGATGGGCGCGTTTGAAGCGCAGATGGGATTGGAGATCGCCTCGATCGGCGGCAAGGATTCCATGTCCGGCTCGTTCAACGAGCTGGATGTCCCGCCCACACTGGTTTCCTTCGCCATCACGGCCTGCGAGGCGCCGCACATTCTTTCGCCCGAGTGGAAGGCGGCGGGGCATCCCGTCTATCTCTTCCGCGCCGAATCTGTCGACGGCGCGCCCGACTACGCCGGACTGAAAGCGGTCTGGAGGCGCGTGGCCGAGCTGTCGCGCCGCGGCGTGGTGGTGTCGGCCTATGCCAGCAGCTTGGGCGGCGCGGCCGGAGCGCTGCTGTCGATGAGCCTGGGCTCCGACATCGGGTTCATCGCCGAAAACGCTTCGGACGACTGGTTCGCGTCCTGTCCGGGCGGTCTTGTCTGCGAATGCACCGAGCCGGTGGAGGGCGCACTGCTGCTGGGTTACACCTCCGACAAACCCGAAATTCAATGGGGCAAAACCTTTTTGCCCCTCGACACGCTTCGCGCCGCGTGGGAAGCGCCGCTGTCGTGGGTGTTCCCCACGCAGACCGGCGCCGACGCCACGCCGGTGCCCGCGCTCTCCGACGGCCGACGCCTCACCGTGCGCGTCGCCGCCTCGACGGCCAGGCCCAAGGCGGTCATCCCCGTGTTCCCCGGCACCAACTGTGAATACGACACGGCCAGAGCGCTTACACGCGCCGGGGCGCAGCCGGAAATCGTCGTGGTGCGCAACCTGACGCCCGAGGCGCTGGAGGATTCGGCGCGCGATATGGAGCGGGCGCTGCGCGACGCGCAGATGCTTGTCATCCCGGGCGGTTTTTCGGCCGGCGACGAGCCGGACGGTTCGGGCAAGTTCATCGCCTCGTTCTTCCGTCAGGCGCGCATGACCGAAGCGGTGCGCGCGCTGCTGCACACACGCGACGGGCTGATTTTGGGCATCTGCAACGGCTTCCAGGCCCTCATCAAGCTGGGACTCGTGCCCTTCGGCGATATCCGTGATATGGACGGCGCCTGCCCCACGCTGACCTTCAACACCATCGGGCGGCACCAGTCCAAATACGTCCACACGCGCGTGGCCTCCACGCTCTCGCCGTGGCTGTCCCGCTGCGCGCCGGGCGACATTCACGCGGTTCCGGTCTCGCACGGTGAGGGGCGCTTTGTCGCTCCGCCCGATGTGCTGGACATGCTCATCCAAAACGGACAGATCGCTTTCCAGTATTGCGACGCCGCGGGCGCTCCGTCGATGGACACCGCGGTTAATCCCAACGCCTCGCTGCTGGCCATCGAGGGCATCGTGAGCCCCGACGGCCGCGTGTTGGGCAAAATGGGGCACACCGAGCGCTCGGGGCCGCAGCTGGCCAAAAATGTACCGGGCGAGAAGTACCAGCCGCTGTTTGGGGGCGGCGTGGATTATTTCCGCTGACATCTAACAAAAGCAAGGGGGCGAATTGGTTTGCCATCCTATCAACCGGTGGTCTACGCCCTTCTGGGGGGATTGTTCACCTGGGGCATGACCGCCCTGGGCGGCGCCACGGTGTTTTTCTTCAAAAGCATCAACGCCAAGGTACTGTCTTTGATGATGGGTTTCGCCTCGGGCGTCATGATCGCGGCTTCCTTCTGGTCTCTGCTGGCGCCCGCCATCGCCGACGGCGGAATCGGGCCGGCCGTTATCGGTTTTTTGCTGGGCGGAGGATTCCTGTTTGCCGCCGACCGGCTGATCCCGCATCTGCATCCCGCCCCCAAAGCCACGCCCGAGGGGCCAAGCTCTCATCTACGCCGCAGCATTCTTCTGGTGCTGGCCATTACGCTGCACAACATCCCCGAGGGATTGTCGTTTGGCGTGGCGTTCGGTTCGATGTCGTATCATCCCGGCGCTTTTGCCAGCGCCGCGGCGTTGGCGTTGGGTATCGGCATCCAAAACTTTCCTGAGGGTGCGGCCGTGTCGATTCCGCTGCGCCGGGAGGGGCTATCACGCGCCAAAAGCTTTTGGTACGGGCAGCTTTCGGGCGTTGTGGAGCCGGTCGCCGCCGTGGTCGGCGCACTGCTGGCCTCCAGTATCCAGGGGCTGCTGCCCTACGCGCTCTCATTCTCGGCCGGCGCTATGATTTTCGTGGTGGCCGAGGAGTTGATCCCCGAGGCGCAAAACGACGGAGGACACTTTGCCACCTTCGGCGTGCTGCTGGGGTTTGTGCTGATGATGGCGCTGGATACTGTGTTTTAGTTCCTCATGAATTGATTTTTCCTGGGACGACGAGGGGACGTTACTTTCTCCTGCGATGAGAAAGTAACCAAAGAATCGTCTTTGGGAACGCGTGGTTTGCTCCATGGGCGAATGATCGTGTGCAAACGCTTCCGTCCGGGCTCTGCCGGTTGTAGCACCGCCTCCGAAGCGGTTAGGTCAAAGGTTGTTGGGTAAATGTTTTCTTGGTGTGAGTCATACTCCCTAAACGGTGACGGCCTGTGCGTATGACCTGACCGGTACCGCTTGGGGAACAACCCAAGATTTTCGCACAGCTTTACAACGCACAGGGAGGGACTCGCCAAAACGGCGCGTCCCTCCCTGTGCGTGTGTCCACTCTATTTCTCGGAACCGGTCTCATCTGTTTCATCTTTCTCAGGCTCGTGATATTCCTGCCTTCTGTACAGTGCCGTGATGTGCCGCAGCCGCTCGGCCACTTCGCTGTTGAGCGCCTCTCGGCGTACGCGCCAGCGCCAGTTCAGGCCGCCCAGTGTGCCGGGAATATTCACACGGGCGTCCATGCCGAGTCCCAGCACATCCTGAAGCGGCGCCATGGCCAATCCGGCTCCGCTGCTCCACACGGCGCGCAGTGCGCCCCAATTGAAGCCCTCGCGTTCATTCAGGCGCAGGTAGTCGACCGCCATATCCCGCTGCTCGGGCGACGCCTCCTCGGTAAGCCAGCCTATGAACGGCGGCGCATCGTGCGTCGAAGTGTACAGCACGCGATTTCGCCCCGTGTTGTGCGGCAGATAGGAACTGTCGCCGTGAACGTCGAAGGCGTAGATCAGCACGTCCATACCCGGATAGCCCGCCTTTTCGAAGAAGGCCGTCACCTCGGCATCCAAATCGCCCAGATCCTCGGCTACCAGCTCCATCGCGGGATACTTTCTCCGGATTGTCTTGATGAAATCCATGCCGGGTCCTGCCTTCCACGCACCCTTCATGGCTGTTTTTTCGCCCGCCGGCACCGCCCAGTAGTTGTAGAAGCCGCGGAAGTGGTCGATGCGCGTGACGTCAAACCGGCGCTTCATGTGCGAAAGCAGGGCGAGCCAATAAGCATAGCCGGTCTTTTTCATGTGTTCCCAGTCGTAGATCGGATTGCCCCACAGCTGCCCCGTTGCGGCATAGTAGTCGGGCGGCACGCCGGCCACCACGCGGGGCGCGCCCTTGGCGTTTATCTGAAAGTTCTCGGGATGCGCCCACACCTCGGCGCTGTCGTTTGACACATAAATGGGCATGTCGCCGATAAAGCGGACGCCCTTTCGGTTGGCATAGGTCTTGAGTTCGTCCCACTGCGTGAAAAATACGGTCTGCAAAAACACATGCAGCGCGATGTCGTCGGCCAGCTCGACGCGATAGGACGCGAGCGCCGCCGGTTTGGCCAGCCGCGCGTTTTTGTCCGGCCACTCGTCGAGCCCCACCATCCCGAATTTTTCTTTCAGGGCCATAAACAGAGCGTAGTCGGGCAGCCAATCGGCGTTCTTTTTCAGGAACGCGTCGGTCTCCCGTTTCATGGCCGGAATACCCCTTCGGGCGGCCAACCGTAACAGCGGCAAACGATTTTGATACAGCAGGCCGTAATCAACCGCATCCGGATTGCCGTCGGCCGCCACGCTCATTCTCTCCTCGCCGGTCAAAAAGCCCTTGGCATACAGCCAGTCCAAATCGATGAAATAGGGGTTTCCGGCCAATGCCGACGGCGACTGGTAGGGAGAATCGCCGAAGCCGGTGGGCGTCGACGGGAGAATCTGCCAATAGCTCTGCCCCGCCTCCGCCAGGAAATCCACAAATTCAAACGCGGGCCGTCCCAGCGACCCGATACCATAGGGCCCGGGCAGCGAGGAAATCGGCATGACCAGACCGCTCAGTCGTTTTTCGTTCAACCTAACGCCTCCAACCTAATGAATAAATAATGATCGTTGATCAAAATACCGCGCCCGGCGCTTTTGGTAAGCACTGATAAATATGGTGCGGCGCTTTGTCACTTCCTTAGGAATATTTTCCACAATCGTTGTATAATTTCCAGCGGGATGGCGCACAATAGAGGCACAGCAACCTCAATCCCGCGGGACGCGGTTTTTTCGGGCGCGGTTTGTCGCGCCAACACACAACGGACGCTCAAGTGAGGTGACAGTGTGGCCAAGGACAAGAAGAAAAAGGGCAACAGCGGCGCTCAAAACCGCAACGATACCCAAGCCAGCAACAGCCAGTCCAGCAACAGCCAGATGAACACCCGATAACCCGGTGGTTTTCATGTCACGCCATCCGAGTCGGAGGCCTTGCGGAGTTCTTTCCGCCGGGGCCTCCGGCTCATTTTATGTCCTCAAACAGGGTCAGCGACTCCAGCAACGCCTGCGTCCGTTCGGTGCGCCCGGTCAGGTGCAGATATCCGAACACGGCCTCCAGCGCGGTGGCCAGTTGGTATTCCTCCCGAGTGCAGGAATCGGGCACATTGCGCAATTTGACGTTGCGCCCGCGCATGAACACGTCGCGTTCCTGCGAATCCAGCATGCCGGCCAGCCGCCGGGCCGCCGACGCCTGCGCCTGCGCGCAAACCCGGCGCGTGGTTTCCCGGTGCAGTCTCCCGGTGTTGGAAAGCCCGCGCCGGCTGAGCCCGACGCGCACATATAACTCGTAGACGGCGTCGCCCACATGCGCCAGCGCCAATGTGCCCGGCAGTGAAGGAGTGGTGATCGGAGCGGTGACCGTGGATTCTGCCGAATGATCCGTCTTCAAAAGGTGTCCCCCTTGCGTTCGCGGCTGTGACTCGATATAATAGAGCATCCAAATATGCAAACTATGGAATCGGGAGGAAGGGCTCCATGGAAAACCCGACACTTTCGGTCGTCGTGCCGGTTTTTAACGAGGAGGAGGTCATCGGTGAAACCCATCGCCGTCTCACCGCGTTTTTGGGCGCGTCCGGCGAACGGTATGAAATCCTCTATATCAACGACGGCAGCCGGGACAAAACGCTCGGAATGATCCGGAACATCGCCGCCGAGGACAAACACGTGCGCGTGCTCTCGTTTTCGCGCAACTTCGGCCACCAAACGGCGATCACATGCGGCATGGATCACGCCGCCGGCGAGGCGATTGTGGTCATCGACGCCGACCTGCAGGACCCGCCCGAAGTCATCGGCGATATGATCGCTAAATGGCGGGAAGGCTACAAGGTCGTTTACGGGAAACGTTTGGTGCGCAAAGGCGAAAGCATCTTCAAGAAGTTGACGGCCAAACTGTTTTACCGCTTCCTGCGCCACATGACCGACGTCGACATTCCGGTCGACACCGGCGACTTTCGGCTGCTCGACCGACAGGTGCGCGACGCGCTGCAAACCTTACCCGAGCACAACCGCTATGTCCGCGGGCTGGTGTCCTGGGTCGGGTTCAAGCAGACCTCGGTGGACTATGTGCGGGAGGAACGCTTCGCGGGTGTGAGCAAATATCCGCTCAAGGCCATGCTGAAGTTTGCCGGAGACGCCATATCGTCATTTTCCTATAAACCGATCAAAATGTCAATCAAGCTGGGCCTGTTCTTTCTGTTTGTCAGCCTGACCGGTCTGGTCGCCACGCTCATCCTCGACCTGTTCACCGCCGTTTCGGTATGGCCCTGGCTCTATCCGGTCACCATCGGCGGGTTTTTCTACGGGCTTCTTTTGTTGATGCTGGGCTTTGTCGGTTCCTATGTCGCCCGTATCTATGATGAAGCGCGCGGCCGGCCTCTGTATATTCTGGAGAGCACCTCCGGATTCGACGAGGATCCCGTCGGCCGCCCGTAAAAGCGTCAGGCGGACTCAAATAACGGCAACGAAGCGGCCAGGTGCTTGTCCCCTCTTTTCTCTTGCCCGCGTTCCGAATTCGCGGTTGTATTTCGCACTTTGCTCTGATATACTGTGACAAAGATGTATGTCCGCGTGCGGGCGTCCCCGCGCATCCCGCCGGACAGAAGGGAGATCGTTTCATGTTTGGTGGTTACAGCTACGGTTATAATCCCAACGCCTGGATTCTTTGGGCCGTCATCGGTTTCGTCCTCTGGGCGGGCGGCTGGGTCTGCTATGCGCTCGGTTTTTCCGAGGTGGTCAAGAAGAGATTGCCCGCGAAAGCCTGGATGGCTTGGGTGCCCTTCTGCAGTTCGATGGTACTGGGGCAGCTCGTGCCCGAGTTAAAGGTCAAGGGTAAGGACATGCGTTCGCTTCAATATCTCTTTCCCGTCTTTTCCGGACTGGTCGTCCTCGGATTCATCCCCATCCTTCAGTACATTACGCCGCTGTGCCTGTATGCCCTGTTTATTCCCTTCCATATGGAGATTATTAGGTTCTATCGCCCGAACAACGCCATTGTGTTGAGTGTCTTCTATCCCGTCGGCTATCTGCTCATCCGCAACCAGGTCATGGGCAAGCAGCCCAAGCCGGCCCCCGCGCCCGCGTACAGCAATCAGCCCTATCCCCAGCAGGGTTATCCGCAGCAGCAACCCTACCCCCAGCAGCAGGGTTATGCACAGCCTTCCTATCCCCAGCAGGGTTATCCGCAGCAGCAACCCTACCCCCAGCAGCAGGGTTATGCGCAGCCCGCGCCACAGCAGCCGGGCTACGGCCAGCCCTATCCACAGCAGCCGGGGGATCCGTCCGCTTACAACCCCAATAATCAAGGTTAGTTTATTGTTTTTCTGATTGAACGGGCGCCCTTTGGGGCGCCCGTTTCGGGTTATTTATCTCTCGACTTTGAAAACACCGTGGCCGCGAACCCGAAGAAGATGGCGGCCGTAATGCCGGCGGCTGTGCCCGACAATCCGCCGGTCAACGCCCCCAACAGGCCGTACTTTTCCACGCCCTTTTGCACGCCTGTGGCCAACGCGTGGCCGAATCCGGTCAGCGGCACGTTGGCGCCCGCGCCGGCCCAATCGACCAGCGGCTTGTACCAGCCGATCCCGCTCAGAATCACACCGGCCACCACATAGCATACCAAAATGCGTGCCGGGGTAAGCTTGGTCTTGTCAATCAAAATCTGACCGACGGCGCAGAACGCGCCGCCCACCAGGAACGCTTTCAGGTATTCCATCGCGTTTGCCCTCCCGACGTTTTGTTTCGTATTGTAAAGTTAAATGAAAGTTGAGAACTCGTCATCCTATCCGGTACAATGGTTTCGTCACAAAGCCAAGTACCTCCCGAAAAGGAGACAAGTTCTCATGACGAAATCATATCAGGGTTGCTGCCCGAAATGCAA
>JAVBPF010000086.1:0-15767 GCA_031549735.1 Oscillospiraceae bacterium | reverse complement strand
TGCACCCGCGCCTTTTCTTTCTCGGGGGTTTGTCTGACGCGGGGCCTGTTGCCGTTCTCTTAAATGTTTAGAAATTGGCTGGGTAAAAACGACCGCACGGCCGTCGAGGATGAAATGCTCTCCACGCTTGAGGTCTGCTATGAGTTTTACCGCCGCGGCTTCATTTTTGAGCCGATTGATCTCTATGAGTCGGACGCCACCCGCTTCCTCATCACCGAAAACGGATTAAGGCCGCCCTTTACCTCGGTGCCCGGTCTTGGCGAGACAGCGGCGGGCGATGTTGTGAGGGCGCGTGACGCGTCCCCGTTCATCTCGGTAGAGGATTTGAGCGCCCGCAGCGCCAAGCTCTCCAAGACGCATGTTGAGCAGTTGCAGGCGCTCGGCGTACTGGACGCCTTGCCGCAAAGCACACAGCTCAATCTGTTTGATCTGGCGTGAGGCTGGCTGTGACAGCAAGGAATACGCAAATCAGAACACTTGACACCGCCCTAGAAGCATGCTATCATGATACCATGCTAAAGTGGAATGTCAGGAGGGTTGACTCATGAAATGGGTAGGGACGCCGTTGGGCGCGCAGGACCGTCTGTTTGACGCCTGTGCCAGCCGCCGGCGGCTGGAGGCCATAACGGCCGGGTTTCTCGAAGGACGGGGTTACCGCGAGGTGATGACGCCGACCGTCGAGCTGTTTGATCTGTTTGTCCGCACCGGCCTGCCGCTGGCGGCCGAGTCGATGGTGAAGTTTTCCGACCGTGACGGCCGTCTGGTGGTTTTGCGCCCGGACTCGACCATGCCGATGGCGCGTGTGGCCGCCTCCAAGCTGGTCGCGGAACCGCTCCCGCTCCGGCTGTACTATATGCAGGATATTTTCCGGTCCGACGTGGCGCACGCTGGGTTGCGTACCTCGATACACCAGGCCGGCATCGAGTTGTTCGGCGCTGACGGTCTGCGGGCTGATTTAGAAGTGCTGGCCCTGGGTGCCGGGTTGCTGGAGACGCTAAGTCCGGCCAAGTTTCGCATTGAGATCGGACACGCCGGTCTGTTTTCCTCGATGCTGGAGGCGCTGCCGGTCGATGAAGAGACGCGGGAAAACCTGCGCCGCCTCATTGAACAGAAGAACTTCGCCGCGCTGGGCGACCTGCTCCATGAAATCGGAGACAGCCCCATCACCGACGCCATCGGACGGTTGTGTATGCTGTTCGGCGGCACTGAGGTCTTCAATGAGGTGGGCTATCTACTGGTCAACGGCGCCCTGTCGGCGCTGGATGAGCTGAAGGCCGTCATGGACGCGCTGACGCGCGCCGGACTGAACCGCCATTTTCAGCTGGACTTTGGTCTGGTGCATCAGCTGGAGTATTACACCGGCTTGATTTTCCGCGGATACATCGAGGGCGTCGGCCATCCGGTTCTGGCCGGCGGTCGCTACAACGGACTGATGTCGTCGCTTAACCGGCCCACCCCGGCCATCGGTTTCGCCATCGATCTGGACGCGCTGAGTGAAAACATGTCGCCGCCGCTTCAGACCGGCAAGAAAACGCTAATTCATTTTTCTGAGAATTCGCTGGCCACGGCGCTGGCGCTGATGGCGGGCGAGGGACGGTTCGCGCTGTCGCCCTGTGAAACCTATGAGGAGAGCGTCGAGCTGGCGCGGTTAACCGGCTGTACGCATGTGCTGGACGCCGACCGCGAAGGGAGGGGCGACCTGTGAGCGCATTGATTCGATTGGCCGTCACCAAAGGCCGCCTGGAGAAAAGCATGCAGAACATGCTGGAGCGCGCCGGCATCGACATTGCCCCGCTCACCGAGAAAACACGCCGTCTGACCCATCAGCTGCCTGACGCTGGGGTGGAAGTGGTGCGTGCCAAGGCGCCCGACGTCATCACCTATGTCGAACACGGTGTTTGTGACATCGGCCTGGTCGGAAAAGACACAATCCTCGAAACCGGACGCAGCTTCTATGAGGTGATGGATCTCGGCTTCGGACGCTGCCGCTTTGCGCTGGCCGTTAAGAAGGGCGACGAGTTCTACGGAACCTACCGCCACCGCCGCGTCGCCACCAAGTACCCGCAGGTGACCGCCGAGTTCTTCGCCAAAAAGGGACTGGACGTGGAAATCATCAAGATCGAAGGCTCGGTCGAGCTGGCACCGATCCTAGGGTTGGCTGATGCCATCGTCGACATCGTCGAGACCGGCGAAACGATGAAGGAGAACGGTCTGATTCCGATCGAGGATATTGTCCCCATCAGCGCGCGGTTGATCGTCAATTTGGCTTCGATGAAGCTGCGCCGCCATGCGGTGCAGAACTTTATGGACATCTGCCGGAAGGGGCTGGAGGGCATGGAAACATGAATATCCTGAACGCCGGAACACCGGCCTATGAACAGTGGCGTCTGGAATTGATGAAACGCCGCTCTGAGAGCGACCACTCGGTCGCCCGGATCGTGAGCGACATTATCGACGATGTGCGCTTCGAGGGCTTTGCGGCTGTGCGCCGTCATTCGGAGCGGTTGGACAAAGCGCCGCCCCGAGAAATTTTGCGGTCGGAACGTCGGGAGGCCATGGAGCGCTGTGACCCGAAGTTGCTGGAGGCCCTGCATCGCGCCGCCGAGAACATTCGAGAATTTCACCAGAACCTGCTGACCAAGTCACAGGAGTGGGAGCAAAACGGCATGCGCCTGGGCGTGATCGTCACCCCACTGCGGCGCGTCGGCCTGTATGTGCCAGGCGGCACGGCAGCCTACCCGTCGTCAGTACTGATGAACGCCGTTCCGGCCAAAGTGGCCGGTGTGGATGAGTTGATTATGGTGTCGCCGCCGTCGGAGCATTTGCGCCCCGAGGTACTGGCCGCCGCTGAGATCGCAGGCGTGGATCGCGTGTACGCCGTAGGTGGAGTGCAGGCGGTGGCCGCGCTTGCTTATGGCGCGGGCGACATCCCGAGGGTCGACAAAGTGGTCGGGCCGGGCAATGCCTACGTGGCCGAGGCAAAACGGCAGTTGTACGGGCAGATCGACATCGACATGATCGCCGGTCCGTCCGAACTGCTGGTCATCGCCGACCATACGGCGCGCCCAGACTATGTGGCCGCCGACCTGCTCAGCCAAGCCGAGCACGATGTGCTGGCCGGATGTGTTCTGCTGACCACCGACGCCGCGTTGGCCGAGTCGGTCAAGGGCGAATTGCTCAGCCAGGGTCAACGGCTTGCCCGCTGGTCCATCGCCCAAAAAGCGTTGGAAAACTTCGGCGCGATTATCCTCTGCGAATCACTGTCTCAGGCGGTTGAACTGGCCAACGAGATGGCGCCGGAGCACTTGGAGGTGCAGACAGTGGCCCCTCGCGCGCTGTTGCCGCACTTGCGCAACGCCGGCGCGGTATTTCTGGGGAACTACGCCTCTGAGCCATTGGGGGATTACATGGCAGGCCCGTCGCATGTACTGCCCACCACCGGCACGGCGCGTTTTTTCTCGCCGCTGTCGGTCGATACGTTCCTGAAGAAAAAAAGCCTGATTGACTGCTCGGAGCAAGCTCTGCGAAGCGTATACAAGGACATTGTCCGACTGGCTGAGTGCGAGTCGCTGACCGCGCACGCCCACGCCATTCGGATCCGGTTCGTCGATCAATGAGATCATGCGGAAAAATGAGGTTGGGGGGAATGCTATGAAATGGCCTGAGAAATTGACCAGAATGCGACCATATGAGACCGAAACCGGTACTTTCCCCATCCGACTTGACGCCAACGAGAGCTTTCTGTCCCCACCTGATTGGCTTCGTGACAAGGTGGAAAACGCGTGGGCGTCGGTGGCTTGGAACCGCTATCCCGACGCCAATGCGATCGATCTTCGGGAAACGGCGTCTCAGTTGTTCGGCGTACCCGCCGCGCAAATCGTCCCGGGCAACGGTTCGGACGAGCTGATTGGGCTGATTATGGCCACCTTTGTCCCGTCCGGCGGGCGTGTGCTGATCAGCCAGCCCGATTTCTCGATGTACCGTTTCTACGCCGATCTGTACGATCAGAACTGTACGCCGATCGGGAAAAATGACCGGCAGACCGACATCGACGCGCTGATTGAAGCCTATGACCGTACGCCGTCCGACCTGATTCTGTTTTCCAATCCTTGCAACCCGACCGGACTGGGTGTGCGCCGTGAGGATATATTGCATTTGCTTCGGCACGTTGACTGTCCGGTTGTGGTCGACGAGGCCTATATGGATTTCTGGGATCAAAGTGTGCTGTCGGAGATTGGAACTTTTGAACATCTCATTGTGCTGAAGACCTGCTCCAAGGCATTTGGCATGGCTGCGTTCAGACTGGGATTTGCGCTGGCCTCGCCGCGCGTTGCCGAGACGTTGAGGATGACAAAATCCCCCTTCAACGTCAATGCGCTTACACAATCCGCTGGGGTGACGGTTCTCTCGGAACCTTCCTTCCTGCGCGAGAGTGTCGAAACCATCCGCGCCCAAGTCATGGAACTTCACTCGTTTTTATGTGAAGCGCTAGTCCCTTACAGTGACAGAGTTGAGGTTATGTCCACCGAGACAAATTTTGTCCTGTTAAAAACGGTTTGGGCCGGGTCGCTGTTTGATAACTTGAAGTCATATGGGATTCTAGTTCGCCAATTAGGAGTGGACTATTTGCGGATAACGGCTGGAAATGCCAGCGAGAATCGCGCGGTCGTCGACGCTTTGGTAAAAAGCACTGCATTATGCGAAAGAGATAGGGGAGTGTGAGCCATGAACGGTGAAATCAAAAGGGAGAGAACAACCCGGGAGACCGACATCAAGCTTGTTTTGCGTCCCGGCGGCGGCGAGCTTTCGGTCGAAACGGGCATTGGTTTTTTCGATCATATGTTAACGGCGTTCGCTCTGCACGGCCGCCTCGGTCTTACACTATCTGTAAAAGGCGACCTGACTGTGGATGGACATCACACTGTGGAGGATGTTGGTATCGTGCTGGGCGACGCGTTGCGTGTAGCCCTTGAGAACAAGATCGGTTTGACACGTTTTGGGGAGGCGCGCGTCCCCATGGACGAGGCCTTGTCCTCGGTAGCGCTCGATCTTTCCGGACGCGCTTATCTCGTCCATAAAGCCGATTTTCCGCAGGAGCGGGTCGGCGCGTTCGACAGCTGTCTGACCGTTGAATTTTGGCGCGCGCTCTGTCAGCACGCCGGCATTACCCTGCACATCGAGACCTATGGCGACAACGCCCATCACATGATTGAGTCTCAGTTTAAGGCTGTGGGCCGGGCGCTCGCGCAGGCGTCACGCAGGACGGGCGACGAAGTGGCCTCGACCAAGGGTGTTATATAAGAAGTCCAACACGGCTTAGGAGGAAAATCTATGCGCATTGTTCCTGCCATTGATCTTCTCGAAGGACAGTGTGTCCGTTTGGAGAAAGGCGCTTACGACACCAGTCATCAGGTCGCCGACGATCCGATTGCCGTTGCGAGAAGCTACCGCGACGCGGGCGCTGAGCTCGTTCACGTCGTCGATTTGAACGGCGCGCGCGACGGGGTTCGCCAAAACCGCTCGTTGGTGGCTGACATCGTACGCGCGGCGGCGCCGGCTCGCGTAGAGCTGGGTGGCGGTCTGCGCTCGATGCTCGACCTTGAGGCCGCGGACGAGGACGGAGTAGCGCGGTTTGTCATCGGTTCAGCGGCGGTCAAGGATCCCGATTTTTTGCGTGCCGCGCTGACGCGCTATGGTGACCGCATCGTCGTGGGTGTCGACGCCAAAGAGGGAAGCGTGGCCACCGAGGGCTGGCGTGAGGATTCGGCGGTAAGCTTTTTGACCTTTGTCACTCAGATGGAACGCCTGGGTGTGGCCTCGCTCATCTTCACCGACATCGCCACCGACGGTATGCTGAGCGGGCCCGGCTGGGATTCGCTGCGGGCGCTGAGAGAGGCGGTGGGTTGTGAGATCACCGCGAGCGGCGGCGTATCGTCTCTGGACGACATCCGCGGATTGAAGCGGATGGGCGTTGAGGCTGTCATCATCGGCAAGGCGCTCTATGCGGGGAGTATCAACCTGAAGGACGCGTTGGCCTGTGCCGCCGAAAGTGAGGGAGCCGTTTGACCTTTGATATCGAGAGCCTGTTTCAAAAATCGGAACTCATACCCGTCGTCATCCAGCACAGCGAAACCGGACGGGTGTTGATGTTGGGTTTCGCCAACAGGCAGGCCGTGGAGAAAACGCTGGAGACCGGGACAGCCTGGTTCTACAGCCGCAGCCGGGAAAAGCTCTGGAACAAGGGGGAGACGTCGGGACACTTTCTCCATGTGGACAGCATATGGACCGACTGTGACACAGACACGCTGCTACTGCAGTGCCGCCCGGCCGGGCCGACCTGCCATTCCGGCCAGGAGAGCTGTTTCTTTGTGCCGATAAAGGAGTGGAAACATGAACACGTTTGAGACGCTTTACGCTGTCGTCGAGCAACGGAAAAAGGAGCCGGTTGAGGGCTCCTACACCTGTTATCTGTTCGACAAGGGTCTGGACAAAATCCTGAAAAAAGTGGCCGAGGAGAGTGGAGAGACGATTGTGGCCGCCAAGAACGGCAACAACACCGAGACCGTCGAGGAGATTGCCGATTTACTCTACCACGTCTTTGTGATGATGTCGGCGCAGAACATCCCGCTGACAGCGCTCTCCGAGGTGCTCGACCAGCGCGCCCAGAAAATCGGGAACCTGAAAACCATGCGTCAGACCGACCGCCAGACATAGTCTGGCCGCTTGCGGATAGGAAATGGGGAGGACGATTCAAAGAGGGAGAGGCTTGGCCTCTCCCTCTTTGTCGAGAATGTCTTCTTATAGATACTTCTTGATTTGATGGAAAGCGTTTTTTTCCAGCCGCGAAACTTGCGCCTGTGAAATCCCGATTTCATCACACAAAATGAGATGGCCTTTTGCCACCCGGTCGGCCCAAAACCGCTGGCCGGTATCCAGACAAATTTCCAGCGCCACCGCATCCGGCGCAGACATTTTGTGGACAACGACCCGCGATACCAGACAGGCAAACAGGCCGGTAGAGTCACCCTGCTTCCACATTTGCTCCAGAGTGTTACGCAATCGGCTGATTTCATCCTGCCTTTGATTCGACTCCCTTTCCGTGTCCCGTAGAGCCTGAAGGGCGCGTTGAAGGCGCTCAACCTCCCCGCGGTTCCGACGGTTCCGCTCGGCGAATTCCTCTCTGGAAATGAGTCCCTCCATATAGAGCTCCAAGAGTTTCTCCTGCTTCTCCTCCCATCGGGCAATTTCTGTTTTCAAAGTGCCAGGATCCCCCGTCTTGTCTTGATCCGATGCCGTTGCTCGATAGAGAGCCAGCAACTCCCCAATCACGGTCTCTCGGTTGGCAACCACCTGCCGCCCGACCTGTGCCATGATGGCATTCAGCTCTTCCGAGTACAGGGTGGGACTGTCACATCCGTCACGCCGGCCATACAGCCGATACCGGCGGCAGGTCCAGCACTCCCGCTGGCCCGAGCTGTTTTGGTTGACCTGCCGATGATACGACTCGTTGTGTTCCCCGCAGACAATCTTGCCGCTGTACGGGTAGCGGGATTGTACCGAGCCCTTGTGCTGTTTCATCCGCGCCCCGCGCGTCCGCAGCAGTTCGTTGGCTTGATCCCAGATTTCTTCCGTGACGATGGCCGGAATGCGCTCGTCCCGGCAAATCACCCAATCATCCGGGTCGACACGTGCCACCTTGTGCGTGCGGTAGTCCAATGTCTGATACTTTCGACCGCAATAGAAGCCCTTATATTTGGGGTTGGCAATCATGCTGCGGAGGGAAGCGTAGGAGTAGATGTTTCCCTTGCGGTCGGTATAGCCCTCATCGGCCAGCAGCCGCGCGATGCGCCGAAGGCCATTTTTTCCGGCCGCATACTCCAAAAAAACCCGGCGCACAAGGGGCGCCTCGGTCTCATCCACCGTCAGCCGCCCATCGCTCTTTCGATATCCGGGCGTATTGTCGGCGCCCAGCACGCGGCGCTGTTCGACAGAGCGCTTGAATCCGAACTTCACGCGCTCCGACGTGCGCCGCACCTCATCCTGGGCCAAACTGGCCATGATGGTCAGGCGCAGCTCGGCGTCGGGCGAGAAGGTGCAGATGTTGTCCGCCTCAAAAAATACGCCGACCCCCCGTGACAAAAGCTCCTGTGTGTACCGGATGCTGTCAAGCGTGTTGCGGGAAAACCGGCTGATCTCCTTGGTGATGATGTAGTCAAACTGTCCGTCGCGCGCGTCGTCGATCATTTGTAGAAACTTTTTGCGCTTGGCAACGCTGGTGCCGCTCAATCCCTCATCGACGTAGCCGCCGATGAGCGTCCAGTTCGGGTGGCGCGCCACGAGCGTGGAGAAGTAATCCACCTGGTTCTTCAGCGAGTGCAGTTGTTCGTCGCTGTCGGTCGATACGCGCGCATAATAGACCACACGCATGGGCAGATCGCGGACGTGGCCTCCGTTTTCCAGATGCAGACGCACTTTTAAGATGTCCAAAGGCTTCCCTCCATGCCACGTTGTCTATGTCTATTCCAGTTTGCGCCTACGACCGATGCGCTGTCAAGCGGGACAACAGTTTCGCGCGCGCCAAATCATGGCGTCTCTGGGAGATCGCCCCTGACACCAACAATCTGTCATTGAGCTCCAACTGGAGCAGAAGAACCGCTCGGCTGTCGCTGTGCAAAGACATCACCTTTCGATCTCAGACTCTGCTTTATTATGACCTGCTGAGAAGGGAATCTATACCATTCGAAAGCAGACGCAATAATTCACATCTTTTCTCTTGACTTTCAACAATGATTGTCGTAACCTCTAAAAGGTTCGCCGCACGACTATCTCGATGCAATGTCGATATGACCGCGAACCGGTACACCGCATGAAACGGGAGGAAACCAGATGAGACGAATGTTGGCCATGGGCATGACAATATCCCTTCTTTTGACGCTGCTCACAAGCTGTGAAACAAGCGAAGCGGATGCCTCGGATGCGCCGGAGGTTACGTCCGGCTTGACAACCATGAGCGCCGATCAGATCAAGGTCGGCTTTGTATACGCAGGCGCGCGTGATGCAGGGGATACATACGCGCACGACGAGGGGCGCAAGGTGCTCGAAGCAGAGCTGAACGTGAAAACGCTGTTCGCCGAAAACGTACCGGCCACCGAGGCGTGTGTTCAGTCGATGCGCGATCTCATCGACCAGGGCTGCCATGTGATCGTCGCCGCCAATGCGGCCTTTGATGAATTTACACGCCAAGCCGCCGCGGAGTACACGCAGGTGTATTTCTTCCAATGCGGTGGATCCTCGACGGCGGACAATCTGTCCGTTTTCGACGCGCGGACGTATCAGGCGCAATACTTGGCCGGCATCGCGGCCGGTATGCGCACCGAGACGGATCGAGTCGGCGTGGTGGGCACGCAGACCGGCGCGGAGACGCTTCGGGACATCAACGCTTTTTCGTTGGGCGTGCAGGCAGCCAATCCGGAAGCTTCGGTCGAAGTGAGATGGGTGTATTCGCCGGGTCCTTCATCCGAAATGACGACAGCCGGGCAATTGATCGATAAGGGCTGCGATGTCGTCGCGCAGGTGCCGGCCGGAACATCGGCGCTGCAAGCCGCGACAGCGGACAATGTATGGGGCGTGGGCGACGGGTCGTCCACCACACGCTATAACGACGCCTGCCTGACCTCCCCCGTGCGGCACTGGGGCAGCTACTATATCACGCAGATCAAGCACATCATCAACGGCACATGGGCGCCCAGCGATGTTTGGGGCGGGATTGAGACTGGTATGGTCGGGCTGGACGAGCTGAGCGATAACTGCGCGCTGGGCACACGTGAAACGGTTGACGCGGCCTACAACCGATTGGTGGCCGGCGAGGACTTCATCTTCACGGGCACCATTTACGACAACACGCACATCCTGCGCGCCGGAGAGGGAATCCAGCTCACCGACGAGGAGCTCAAGGGGATCGACTGGCTCAACGAGAACATCACGGGCACGGCTCCTAGATAGTGAGCTACATTTAAGAGTGCGCCGGGAGATCCATTCTCCCGGCGCTCTCTTTGTATAGTCCCTTACTTCTTCAGCTTGCTGACCGCTTTCATCCGCATGTTGTTGTCCAGAATGCGCTTGCGCAGACGCATGGTCTTGGGGGTGACCTCCAGCAGCTCGTCGTCCTTGATAAACTCGATGCACTCTTCCAGACTCAACCGCCGCGGCGGCGTCAGGCGCAGCGACTCGTCGCTGCCCGAAGCGCGCATATTGGTCATCTGCTTCCGTTTGCAGACGTTGACTGCCATGTCGTCCAGCTTGGGCGACTCGCCGACGATCATCCCCTCGTAGACAGGCGTGCCAGGGCCGATGAACAGACGTCCACGCTCCTGGGCGGCGTGCAGTCCGTAAGTTACGGCGTCGCCGGTCTCAAAGGCGATGAGGCTGCCGGTAAAACGGCGCGTGATCTCGCCCTTGAAGGGCTGATAGCCATGAAAAATGGTGTTGAGGATACCCTCGCCGCCGGTGTCGGTCAGGAATTCGCTGCGGTATCCGATCAGTCCGCGTGTGGGGATGATGAACTCGATGCGCATGCGGGCGCCGGTCGGCGCCATGTGAACCAGTTCGGCCTTGCGTTCGCCCATTTTTTGAATGACCGCGCCGACGCAGTTTTCCGGCACGTCGACCAACAGCCGCTCGGTCGGCTCCATCAACACGCCGTTATCGGTGTGTGTCAGAACATTCGGCGTACTGACCGCGAATTCGTACCCTTCGCGGCGCATGGTCTCAATCAAAATGGACAGATGCATTTCGCCCCGCCCGGCCACCCGGAAGCTCTCGGTAGATTCGCCCTCCTCGACCCGGAGCGACACGTCCTTTAAAAGCTCACGGAACAGCCGGTCGCGAATCTGGCGCGAGGTCACGAACTTGCCTTCGCGCCCGGCAAACGGACTGTCGTTGACAGAGAAGGTCATCTCCATGGTCGGCTCGGAAATCTTGACGAAGGGGAGGGCGTCGGGCGCCTGCTCGGTGGCTACCGTGTCTCCAATGGAGATGTTGGTGATGCCCGACAGGCAGACAATGTCGCCCATCATGGCCTCGGCGACCGGCTCACGTTTCAGGCCGTCAACCTGATAGATGTTGACGATGCGCGACTTGTGCGGCGGGAATTTGCCGTGGAAATCGCACACCAGCACGTCCTGGTTGACCTGCAGCCGCCCGCGCTCGATACGGCCGATGGCGATACGTCCGACGTAGTCGTTATAGTCGATGGAGGAAACCAGCATCTGCGACGCGCCCTCGGCGTCGCCCTCGGGCGCGGGGATGTAGTCGACGATGGTGTCGAACAGCACCTTCAGGTCGCTGCCCTCAATGTTGGGGGAGTCGGAGGCGGTGCCGGCGCGCCCGGAACAGTAGAGGATGGGGCTGTCAAGCTGCTCGTCGGTTCCGCCCAATTCCAGCAAAAGCTCCAGAACCTCGTCGCCCACCTCGTTGAGGCGCGCGTCCGAGCGATCGATCTTGTTGATGACGATGATGATGCGGTGTTTGAGCTCCAGCGCCTTTTGCAGAACGAAACGCGTCTGCGGCATGGGGCCTTCGGCCGCGTCCACCAGCAGCAAAACACCGTTGACCATTTTGAGCACGCGCTCGACCTCGCCGCCGAAGTCGGCGTGACCGGGCGTATCAATAATGTTGATTTTGATGTCTTTGTAGTGTACCGCCGTGTTCTTTGCCAGAATGGTGATGCCGCGTTCGCGCTCCAAGTCTCCGTTGTCCATGACACGCTCGGTGGCTTCCTGATGTTCGCGGTACGCACCGCCCTGCTTCAAAAGTTCGTCAACCAGTGTGGTTTTACCGTGGTCGACGTGGGCGATGATGGCAATGTTGCGCAAATCGGTTCGAATCAAAGGGACGACTCCTTTTCTCATCAGGCCGCACGCCTGATCGATACAATTTTTTGACCGAAAAACAGTATAACACGCAAAAAAACACAACACAAGGACTTTCTGTAAGCCCAGCGTTGTGTTTGCCAATGGGAGTTCAATCAAACTTTCTAAACCGGACAGCCCCGGCATATACTGCGGTGAGAGGTCTGGGGGCGGTCACATGTCGATTCAAGCGGTAATCATCAGCGTTTTGGCCAGTGTTTTGGGGACCGGTCTGGGCGGCGGCTTGGGCAGCTTCATGCGCGGTCAGGATCGGAGAACCGGGAGCTTTCTGCTCGAATTCGCCGCCGGTCTCATGTTGGCAGTGGTATGCTTCGACATGCTTCCGGCCTGCACCGACGCCCTTCCGCTGCCGATGATGCTGTTTGGTCTGGGGCTGGGCATGACAATCATGATGGCGTCCGACCTCTGGATGCGGCGACAGGCCCACCCTTCCGGCACATCGCTGACCCAAACCGGTCTGTCGATGGCTTTTGGCGTGGCACTGCACAACTTTCCGGAGGGACTGGCCATCGGCTCTGGCTTTGGTGTCAGCACCGCACTGGGCGTCAAGCTGGCCATGGCCGTGGTTCTGCACGATATCCCCGAGGGCATGTCGGTCGCCATCCCGCTTCGCATGGGCAAGGTGGGGCGCGGCCGTGTTTTTCTGCTGACCGCTCTCTCGGGTCTCCCGGTGGCGCTGGGCGCGCTGTTGGGTCTATGGGTCGGACGGGTGTCCGAAACGCTGATCTCCCTGTGTCTGGCTTTGGCCAGCGGCGCGATGATCTACATTGTGCTGGTGTCAATGATTCCGGAGTCCAAGCGGATGTATGGGGGGCGGTTGGGGGCCTGGGGCGCGGTGCTGGGCTTGCTGACCGGACTGATCCTGAACAGCGTTCTGCACTGAAGGGTTATTCCTGATGCTTCCGCGTAAATTCGATAATCTTCTGCATCGAGAGTTCGCTGACCACATGCTCGACCGCACAGGCGTCCCTAGCCGCGGCTTCGGGGGGCACGCCGAGGATATCCTCAAAAAACTCAATCAGCGCCGTGTGTCGCGCGTATACGGCCGTGGCCACTTCGCGGCCGCGCTCGGTCAGCGCAATCGGCCTGTACTTCTCATGCACGAGCAGCGCCCGATCGGAAAGGGTGTGCAGCGCCATATGCACGCTCGACTTGGCCACACCCATTTTGAGCGCGATGTCGGTCACGCGCGCGCCACCCTCGTGATCCTCGAGCAGCATGATGGTCTCCAGATAGTCCTCCATGGTGGGGGTGATGTTGTCCATAGTGACCTCCCAAGCAGTCGTCTGAGATAGCGCTCGAGGATTGGGCATACGTGGCGGATCAGGAAGCGGAATCAGACGCAAACAGGGACTGCGCGATTCGCACCCCGGCCATGGCATCGGGCGCGTAGTAGTCGGCGCCCACCAACTCGGCCGTCTGGTCGCTCAGCACAGCGCCGCCTACACATATTTTACAGGAAAGCCCCGCCGAACGCAACCGCTCTATGGTCTCACGCATTGGCGCGACGGAGGTGGTCATCAGCGCGCTGAGCCCGACCAGCCGCGCGCCGGTCTCACGAACCGCGTCGACAATGACCTCGGGCCGCACGTCGCGCCCCAGGTCGACAACTTCAAAGCCATAGTTGCGCAGCAGCATGGCGGCGATGTTCTTGCCGATGTCGTGGATGTCGCCTCTGACCGTGGCCAGCAGAATCTTGCCCCTTGACGCGCCGCCGTCCGGCATACGTGCCTGGCACAGCTCAAATCCGGCCTTGACCGCCTCGGCCGACTGCAGAAGCTGCGGCAAAAAGAACTGTCCCCGGTCATATCGTCGTCCGGCCTCGTCCAGTGCGGGCACAAAGATCTGATTGATCACCTCAAGAGGGGAGAGCGTCGCCAACAGCACTTCGGTCACGCGCGCCGATTCTTCGCGGCGTCCGTCCAGAATGAGGCGACCCAGCGCCTCCCGACTCACTTCGCCGTTGGACGCCGGTGCGGAGACAGCCGCCTCGGCCTGCCTGCCGCCATACGACTCAATATACGCGCGTCCGCCCACATCGTTGCCGCCCAGAACACGCAGAGCGCGCACCGTTTCCATCATCCGGTCGGAGAGCGGATTCAAAATGGCCGCGTCCAGCCCCAAGCCGACGCCCGCTGCCAGATAGGCAGAATTGAGCGCCTCGCGGCTGGGCAGCCCGAAGGAGACATTGCTGACGCCAAGGGAGCAGACGACCCCAAGCTCGTTCTTGACCAACGACACCGCCCGCAAGCACTCCATCACCTGTGCCTGCTCGGCGCCCGCCGTCAGTACCAGGCAGTCAATGATGATGTTCTCGCGCGGGATGCCGTATCGTTCGGCCGTTTCGACGATGCGGCGGGCGATGTCCAAACGTCCTTCTCCTGTGGCGGGAATCCCGTTTTCGTCGAGCGTCAGGCCAACCACCAGCGCGCCGTATTTCTTGATGAGCGGCAAAATGGAGTCCAGGCTCTCGGCCTTGCCGTTGACCGAATTGACGCAGGCTTTTCCGTTGTAAACGCGAAGCGCATTTTCGATGGCTTTGGGGTCGGAGGAATCAATTTGCAGGGGACAGGCGCTCACGTCTTGAATCTCTTGCACCACCAGCGGCAAAAGTGCGGATTCGTCGATGTCGGGCAATCCGCAGTTGACATCCAGCACATCGGCGCCGGCGCGATCCTGCGCGACCGCCTCGCCCAAAATGTAGCTCATATCCCGATTGCGCAGCGCTTCCTTCAGACGCTTTTTGCCGGTTGGATTGACGCGCTCGCCGATAACCGAAAGCTGCCCATTGAACACATGGGTTCGTGTCCCCGAGGTAACGGCGGTAAGCCGCACCGGTGCGCGTTCGGGCGGATCTATGCCCTCCACGGCTTGGCGCAGCAGCCGGATGGTGCGCGGCGTCGTACCACAGCAGCCGCCCATCACCGAGACGCCCAGCCGCGCGAAAGCAATCATGGTCTCAACAAAGGCCTCGTCGGACAGGGTATACACCGGCGTCTCGGTATCCAACGAAGGAAGTCCGGCGTTTGGCTGCACGATGATAGGCAAACGTGTGGAGCGGAGCAGGATGTCTACCACCGGGATCATCAGGGCGGGGCCGAGTGAACAGTTGACGCCCAATGCATCCACACCGTAGGATTCCAACGCGACGGCGGCGGTCAGCGGGTCGCAGCCCATGAAGGTACGTCCGTTTTGTTCAAAGCTCATGGTGCAGAATACCGGCAAATCGCAAATCTCGCGGGCGGCGGTTACGGCAGCCTTGGCCTCATATAGGTCGGTCATGGTCTCAATGAGAATTGCGTCAACGTCTGCCTCGACACCCTCGCGAATCGGCTCGGCGAACAGCGAAACGGCCTCCTCAAACGGCAGCGTGCCCAGGGGTGCGAGCAAGGCTCCCAGCGAGCCGACATCCAGCGCCACCGTTTTGGCGCCGGCTTCGCGCGCCAATCGCACACCGGAGCGGACGATGCTGCGCACGGTATAGCCGCTGTCTTTCAGCTTGAGAGCATTGGCGCCGAACGTGTTGGCGGTGATGATGTCACAACCGGCCTCCAGATAGGCGCGGTGAATGGTGACGATGACGTCGGGTGAGGTAAGATTGAGCGTCTCGGGCAAAATGCCCGCCTTCAAACCGCCCTGCATCAAAAGAGTGCCCAGCGCGCCGTCAAACAGCAAAATTCGCTTGCCCAGATCATTCAAGCACATAGAAAGTTCCTTTCCTCTAGGTAAACGCTGAATAAATCGACACGGCAGCGCGGCGAGAATTTTTGCGCACCGGGAAGGCGCAAAAACGCTCGAGGCTGGACAAGTTTTTGCAACGCACCCGGGGCACAAAAA
>JAVBPF010000042.1:0-3302 GCA_031549735.1 Oscillospiraceae bacterium | reverse complement strand
TGGCATTGCTGGAGCTCGACCAACTCGCCTAACCCCACCCGCGCCCGCAGGCGCAGACGGGTGTCCAGAGGGCAAAGCCCTTTGGCGGGATTCTTAAGGGCGGCTGCCCTTAAGCGGGGTTTGGGGCAGCGCCCCAACGTTCCCCAACCCGTGCCCGCAGGCACCGAGAAGCGTAGCGGGCGAATTTCGCGCGAAGCGCGGAACAGCCGACAGCACCCGGACAGAACCCCAAAACCAAAAACAAGAGAGCGCGACCCACACGGGCCGCGCTCTCCTTACTTACTTAACGATCCACAAACTCACTTACCGCGTATTAGTCGTACACCAAAATCGCGATTTCCGGATTGTCGATGTTCTCCTTGGTGTACCACTGCGCGCCGGTGTCCACATCGGTCACGGCCTCACCGGTCGCGGCCTTGTACGCCAATTCAACCGCCAAGAAGCCGATGTTGTACGGATCCTGGGTCACAGAACCCACAAACCAGCCCTGACGAACCGCGTTCTTCTGCGGTGCGCCCGCATCAAAACCAGCCACGATGATGTCGCCAAAGCGAGCGCCATCCGCCAGCTCAGAGCCGTCCGCCGTCGCAGCCAACAGACCCGTCACCGCGCCCTCATTGGAGCAGAACAGCGCATACAGTCCCTCAAGGTTCAACACGGCGTTCGCCGAGTTGGTCACGTCGCCCACGTTCGGGGTCGCCGCGATTTCCACATGGATGATGATGTTGGCGTTCTCCGCCGGAGCCGCCCACAGGTCATGGCCGCGCACCGCAACCGTGCCCACTTCGCTGGCCAATTCCTTCATCTTGTTGACAAAGCCGGTCGTTCTGCCGGTCACGGACTCAGAGGTCGCATCCTGCGACAGCACCGCGATCACCACGGGCGCCTCGGCCGTAGCCGCCGCCAACTTCTCTTTGAACCCTTCCAGCTTAAAGAACTCCTCAGCCGCGAGCGCCGCCGCATTCTGGTTGTTCGTCGAAGCGGTCGCATAAATGGCTCCCTCCGGCGCATTCGGCACGCCCGAGTCAAAGCCGATCACGGGGATCTTCTTCTCGATGCACTCCTGCAACTCCGTCATAACGGCATCGGTAGACAGCGCGGCCAACGCCAACGCCACCGGCCCCTTGGCCATCTCGGCCTTCAGCGCCTCGACCTGGGGGACAATATCGGCCTCCGAAGGCGGGCCATAGTAGAACATATCAACGCCATACTTCGCGGCCGCATCCTCGCAGCCTTTCCTGACGGCCTGCCAAAACGCGTGCTGTTCGCCCTTGGAAATGACCGAAATATACTTCGGCGCTTCCGCAAACGCCACCGAGCAGCACCCCAAAACCAGAGCCAGTGCCAAAACCACAGCCAAAAGTTTCCTCATAAACCCGACCTCCTACTTACTTTATCATTCAAGCGCTCCGCGCTAGAACTACACATACAACAAGGGGAACGCCAAGGGGCGCTGCCCCTTGGAACCCCGCCAAAGGGACATTGTCCCTCTGGACTCCCGTCTGCGCCTGCGGGCGCGGGATAAATTAAGTCTTTTTGACTTTGTCGAGTTTGACTTTGTTGGCGGATTTGCTGCGGGCGTTGTCGAGGAGCACCGCGCCGATGACGACGAAGCCCGTGATGAAGGTTTGCCAATGGGCTTGCAGGCCCATCGAGGCCAGGCCGGTTTTGAGGGTGGACATGATGAATACGCCGATGAGGGTACCCACCATGGTGCCTGCGCCGCCTGCCATGCTTGTGCCGCCGATGACCACACCTGCGATGGCGTTCAGCTCTTGGCCGTTTCCGGTGCCGGGGATGGCGGTTGTGTAGGTCGCGGCGTAGAAGATTCCGGCGAGGCCAGCGAAGAGGCCGCATACCGTGTAGGCGATGATCTTCCAGTCGTCAACTTTTACGCCGGAGAGACGCGCGGCTTCTTCGTTGGAGCCGAGCGCGAAGGTGTAGCGGCCGAAACGGGTTTTGTTTAGGGCGAACGCCGCGATCAGGAAGGCGACGACCAGGTAGACTGCGCCGATGGGGAATTGGCCGGAACGGAAGAATATGTTTTTGAACCACTCGTCGGCTGTGCCGATCGTGGGATAGCGCTGCGTCTGCACCTTGGAGATGATCGAGCCGAAGCCTTGGGAGACGAGCATGGTTCCCAGTGTGGCAATGAACGGCGGCAGCTTCAGTTTGGCCACCATGAAGCCGTTCGCGAAGCCGAAGATGGCACCGGTCAGGGGGACGAGGAAGAGTGCCAGCCAGAGCGGCCAGCCCCACGCGCTGTAGGCGACGCCGCCTACGATGGCAGAGCACATCATCACCGTGCCGATCGAAAGATCAATGCCGCCCGTGATGATGACAAACGTGACGCCAAAGGCCATGAAGCCGATGAAGTAGGCGGATTCTAGGATGGTTTTCAGCGTGTATTCGCTAAAAAAATTCTTGCCGAACAGCGCGAAGAATGCGTAAATGATCACGAGCGCCGCCGGTGCAAGCAACTGCTGCATACTGAATTGCTTGCGTGCAACCTTGTTTTGGGTGTCCATGCGTTTCATCCTCTCTCAGCACGAATTCGGGGAGGTCAATTCCTCGGCGTCGCCAGCGACATGATCTTTTCTTGCGTTGCCTCCGCAATGTCCAGCTCGCCGGTCTTTACGCCCTCGCACATGACCAGCACCCGGTCGCTCATTCGAAGCAGCTCCGTCATGTCTGAGGAGATCATGATGATGGATTTGCCCTCGGCGGCCAATTCGCTCATCAGCTTGTAGATCTCGTTCTTTGCCCCAACGTCAATGCCGCGCGTCGGTTCGTCAAAAATCAGTATGTCGCAGTCGCGTATCAGCCATTTGGCCACGACCACCTTCTGTTGGTTTCCGCCCGACAGCCCTCTGACCGGACTGTCCACCGTCGGTGTCTTGATCTTGATCTTCTCCCTATAGTCATGCGCGGTCTGGCGTATCTTTTGATCGTTTACCACCAGCTTCCCCGAAAACCCGTCAAGGCTCGGCAACACCGAATTGTCAGCAACCGACAGCGGCAGACAAAGCCCGAACTGTTTTCGATCCTCCGACAGATACCCGATGCCGGCTTCCACAGCGTCAGACGGCGTCCTGATGTCCACCGGCTTTCCGTTCACGTAGATGTCGCCTGAAACGCGCTTGTCCGCACCCGAGATCAGACGGCAAGTCTCCGTGCGCCCCGCGCCCATCAGGCCGGAGAACCCCAGAATCTCGCCCTTCCTCAAGACAAACGACACGTTCTTGACTTCCCTTGACCGGAGGTTCTTGGCCTCAAGCACCACCGGTGCGCCTTCCGGCACG
>JAVBPF010000112.1:0-17248 GCA_031549735.1 Oscillospiraceae bacterium | reverse complement strand
CAAGTTTTTGCAACGCACCCGGGGCACAAAAAGGCCGATGTGATGTTGTGGCGTATTTGTTCAGCGTTTACCTAAGAATCGTATCGCTTTTGCTGTCGAGAGCCGAAAATAATGCTACTCGGCGCGTCGAAGCCCTACGATGGCCGTAATGGACTTCAGCGGCACCAACATATTCGACTCGGTCAGGCACAGTCCAAGCCTACGATGAGCGTCCAAAACGGCCAGAAGCTCCGGCTGATGGGACAGAGAGAGATCGCCGTAACCCGGACTAAACCGCGTCGTCAAAAGGCGTCCGGTTTCAGCGGCCGCCCGCGACAAGGTCGCGCAAACGTCGTCCGCAGCGTTCTCTATGGCGTCGTTCAGACATGCGTTGGCGACGACCGCCCGGGCAAGCTCGCCCACCTCAAGCCGGCGGAGCAGCTGGTCGGCGGGCAGTCCCATTGTAACGGCCAGCAGCGCGGCCCTGTCGCAGCCCTCCAAGTGCTCACAGATGCTGTTGCCGCGCAGAACAAGCGAGCAACCGGACAGGTGAACCCCCACATGGCTTCTTTCAAATGCAAAAATCCGAAACATACCGGCCGGTGTGACCTTGTCCCGCAGATGACCTATCATTTCGGTCACCGTATCCGCGAGGCGCTCCGATTCAGTTATCCCGCGCGCGCCCAGCATACGCAGGACAGCGGCCGTGTTCACTCTCAGTTCCATATCATCTCAGCAGTCCTTCGCCGCGCAGCGTGGTGACACAGTATTCGGCAATCTCCGGGTGATTCATGGTGTAAATGTGTACCCCGTCCACGCCCGCCTGCAGCAGCCCGCGCATCTGCCGACAGGCATACTCGATTCCGGCGTCCTTTAGGGCCTCCCCCGAACCGCCATAACGGTTGAGCAGCTTGATGATGCCCGAGGGCAGCGAAGCGCCGCACAGAAAAATCATGCGCTCGATCTGCGCCCGGCTCAAGATGGGCATGATCCCTGCCGAGATGGGCGCGGTAATCCCGGCGTGTCGGGCACGGCTTACAAAGTCAAAAAAATAGGCGTTGTCAAAGAAAAGCTGCGTGATGAAAAACCGCGCGCCAGCGCGCTGCTTTTCCAACAGATGAACAAGCGAGACATCGGCGTCAGAACAATCGATATGTCCCTCGGGATAGGCCGCGCCGCCCACACAGAAGCCCAGCGGTTCCAGTTCGCACATCAAATCGCGTGCCAGCCGGTAATGCGGCAGGATGGCCGACTGTGTTTCGTCGGGCGCAAAGTCGCCGCGCAGCGCCAGTACATTGGTGAGCTCTCGGCGCCGAAGTTCCTGCGCGATGACACGAACATCATCCTCACTAAGGCGCAGACAGGTCAGATGCACCAGCGACGCGATACCAAACGAGTTTTGGATCTTATGCGCCAGGCCGATGGTTTTGGTGTCGGCCGGGCCGCCGCCCGCGCCATAGGTGACGCTGATAAAGTCAGGGCGCAGACCGGCCAACGTTCGGCAGGTTTGCTCCACGGTCGAAAAGTCGGCGTCTCGTTTGGGCGGAAAAACCTCAAAGGACAAAACCGGCGAACCTTTTGAGGTGTAAAATTCATCAATCCTCAAGGTGACCCCTCAATCGGACGCAAAAGCGTCCTGTCAATTTCCTCACCATCATACCGCTTTGGGAGGCAATGTTCAACCGTTTCTCTTCCAAACAAGGCAAAGATATAGGGGAACTCGCCCAAACCTTTTTTCATGTTTGTGCTTGAAGCTTGTACGTAAATGATATAGACTGTTAGCGGACTTGGCTCATTTGAGCGGAGCTCCCTGCGCCGGGTCGTTTGAAACACCCTTCTGCTGTTGAGGTTTGGTTATGGTACGAAAACGCAAAAAATACGAGACTGCGCAAAAGCGCCCTTTCACCTCGGTGGTCATGGCTGCCGGCGGGACTTCGACGCGTATGGGCGGGCTGGATAAGCTGATGGCCCCGCTGGGCGACGCGCCTCTGATTATGTATGCGCTTATGGCCTGCGAGTCGTGTCCGGATATTGACGAGATCGTAATCGCCGCCGCGTCCGAAAGCATCATTCCCATCGGTCAGTTGTGCCGGGATTACGGGCTGCAGAAGGTATCCAAAATCATTGTGGGTGGCGCGACGCGCGTCCATTCGGTGATGAATGGCCTGATGGAAATCAGCGATCACGCCATGCTGGTCGCCGTGCACGACGCGGCCCGTCCGCTTTGCACGCCGGACATCATTTCAAAAGCCGTGCGGTTGGCCGCCGATGTACATGCCGTGGTGGTAGCCGTGGAGGTCAAGGATACCGTCAAGCAAACGGAAAACGGGCGCGTGGCGGCGACGCTGCCGCGTGACACCCTTTGCGCCGTGCAGACCCCGCAGGTGTTTGACGCGGCGCTGTTGAAGGCCGCGTTGCGAAACGCGGTGGACAACGAATGGATGATTACAGACGACGCCACAGCGGTGGAACGATTGGGTCATCCGGTCTATCTTTCGCCCGGCTCTTATGAAAACATCAAGGTGACGACACCCGAGGATCTGATCCTGGCGCAGGCGCTGCTTGAGGTGCGCCAATAAAGCAGCCGTCAAATTGGGTCGCTGACCGTGCCAACGGCGACCATTAGGGAGTGCAGGCATTGTGTGACAATGTGTCAACCCCGCGCGTCGGTTTGGGTTATGACGCGCACCGCTTGGTATCCGGCCGACCGCTCGTGCTGGGCGGAGTGACCATCCCCCACGAAACGGGTCTGGACGGTCACTCCGACGCCGATGTGCTGACGCATGCCGTCATGGACGCGTTGCTCGGCGCGGCGGCGCTGCCCGACATCGGCGTCCAATTCCCGAATACCGACGCGCAGTATGCAGGAGTCTCCAGCCTGGCCTTGCTGCGGCGGGTGGCGGCCTTGCTGAAACAGGCAGGTTACAGGGTCGGCAACATTGACGCCACGGTCGTCGCTCAGGCACCGCGTCTGTCCGGCTATATAACAATAATGCGGGAGACCATAGCGCAGGCGCTTGATCTCCCGATGTCTCAGGTCAATGTGAAGGCCACCACCGAGGAGCACATGGGCTTTACCGGGCGCGGCGAGGGCATCTCGTCAACGGCGGTTTGCCTGATTGTCGCGGTCTAGCGCCGGCTTTCCCGTCGTACGCCCTATCTCTCGCTTTTTCTCACGCCCTGTCCATGCGCATTGGTGAGAATATGAATGGCTCGCGACACATCCTGCGGCGCCACGGCGGCCGTGAGAATAACCTCCCGTTCCAGCATCACGGCGTCCCGGTCATTTACCGGATTGACGTTGACATGCGGCTGAAGCACATTGGCGAACCATGTGCTGTTGGTCATACTGTACAGCGGCTGACTGGACGCGCGTTTCATACGCCACTTGAGCGGCTGAATGCTGAAGGAGTCCAACGGGATCTGATTGTTTCGAAGACGCATGAGCGCGAAATCGGCCATATCGGGCGTTTCGAAAACGGCGCTGATTTCCACCGACATATCGTTCCTCCTTGTTCTGGTAAGCGCTGATGAAATACGGCTCGGCGGTTACACAAAGTCAAAGTCGTTGTGGATAGTCTTTGCATTTCGCGCCGACTCATGCGGACGATTGAGAAGGATGACGTGGAAATGTTTTCGGGTGGGCTTGATTACTGGCCCACGAAAAAAAACTTGTTTTCTCAGGTGATTATGTTACTATACAATTGCTGATTTTGCGGCAATGGGCCTGCTTCCGGCACGTCGTTTAGCCGCGCTCTGCTCACAGAGAACGCTATTTCGGAGGTTACATAAATGAATATCTTTCAGGCCATCCTTCTCGGAATTGTTCAAGGTGTCGCCGAATTCCTCCCCATTTCCAGTTCGGGTCACCTCGCTCTGATGCAAAATGCCTTCGGTCTTCAGGAGGTGCCCGCGTTCTTCGATGTCCTTCTGCATTTCGGAACGCTGGTCTCCATCTGCATCGTTTTCCGGAAGGATTTGGCTGAGTTGTGGTTTTCGTTTGTCGGCCTTTTCCGCAAGAAAGAGGGACAGCACACGTCGATTCCCGCGCGCCGCTTGCTGTTGATGCTGATTATTGCCTGCTTGCCGTTGGTGGCCGTTGTGTTTTTCAGCGACGCGGTCGAGTCGATGATGGGCAATTCGCTGCTCATCGGGCTTGCGCTGATCGGTACCGGCGTTGTGTTGTTCTTGAGTGACCGCGTCGCCAAGGGCACCAAAACCGAAAAGGATGCCAAAATGACCGACGCACTTTTTGTCGGCGTCTGTCAAGCCATTGCTATTATTCCCGGTCTGTCCCGCTCCGGTATGACCATCACCGGCGGCCTGACCCGCCGCTTCAGCCGCAATTTTGCCGTCCGTTTCTCCTTTCTGCTGGCCATCCCCGCCATCCTGGGCGGCACGCTGGTTTCGTTGATCAAGACACTGAAACCGGCGGCCGATCAGGTCGGCTCCGCCGTGCAGTCAACCAACAACTTGATCGATTGGCCTGTATATCTCATCGGCGCCATTGTCGCTGGTGTGGTTGGATATTTCGCGATCAATCTAATACGGCATTTGGTGAACAAGGGGCGTTTTGGTGGATTCGCCTACTATTGCATCGGTCTGGGCATCATCGCGATTCTCGCGTATCTTATTTTGGGCGGCACGTCCGGCGTGGAGACCGGCGCGCTGGCCGGCGTAACCCCCACGTGATTCCATGATGAGCCCCGGCAGACTTAAAAACGAGTGGTGAAGATGGCACAAAAGAAAACCAATAAGAAGAGCCCCGCTGAAACCAACTCGGTTCGGCGGGGCATCGGCGCAATGATCATGCTGTTGCTGGCCGTGTTTTCGTTCCTGGGGGTTTTGGGCATCCACGCGATGTTCATCGACCTCCTGCACGACATGCTGATCCATTTCTTCGGCATGGCGGCGCCCATTTTTTCTTTCTCCTGCCTGTTCGGGTTCCTGTTGCTGATTTTTCACCGAGGTCGCCCGGTGGCCTTTCGCGTATGCTGCGCGCTGTTTTTGACGCTGGCTGTGGCCGTGCTTTGCCAGCTGTTTGTCTCCGAAAAGCAGTATGTCTGGGACACCGGCCTGATGGCGCTTGTGTGGGAGGACGCCGCACAGAGCGCGAACGGAGGTTTCTTGGGCACACTGCTGGCCATGGCCTTCACATCGGCTTTCTCAAGTGTCGGCGCGGTGTTGGTCTGGGTTGTGCTCACCGTGGGTTCCGTCTTCATGATTTTCCGGCTTTCGCTGACCCATATCGCCGATCTGTTTCAGCAGCGTGGAGAGGAGAGGGCGGAGCGTGCGCCGCGCGCAGTTCCCGTGACTTCGGCGCGTGTAACCCCAGAACAGCGCTCGGACGTTTCGGCTGCTCGCAACAGTCGGAGCGGTCGCCATGCCAAAATTCGTCCGCCCCGTAATACCTATGACCTGCCCATCGGCGGGCGTTCGCGCAGCCGCGTGGATATTCCTATTGAAGAGGAAGAAGAACCTCAGGCAAAGCGCAAAAAGCGCGGCGCGGAGGAAACGGCCCCCATCGAGCCGCCGTCGTTTGGCTTTGATGAGATTGAGGCGGACAATCCCGTACTCTCCAAAAAGTTCAGGGGCGCGCACAAGCCGCCCCAGGTCCTGAATTCCGATGTCTACTACCCTGAAAATCATACCGCGTCCGGCAAGGCGACCGCCCTTCGGGAACCGGTTGTTCCGGAGGAGCCGGAACCTGAACCGGAGATCTCGTCGCCTGAGCCGAGAGAGCTTGCCAACCCGACCGGAGCCTATCAATTCCCGGCGCTCAGCCTGCTGGCGAAAGGGCGTGCCGTCCATCCCACCGACAACGCCGCCGAGCTGAAATCCAACGCGACGCGCTTGCTGGAGACCATCCAAAGCTTTGGTATTGACGCGCGCATTGTCAGCGTGACACGCGGCCCGTCGGTAACGCGCTTTGAGCTGGAGCTGGAGCGCGGCGTCAAGCTGTCTCGTTTGACCGGCCTGTCCGACGACATCGCACTCTCTTTGGGCGCTTCGGGCGTTCGTATCGCACCCATTCCCGACAAGATGTCGGTGGTCGGCATCGAGGTGCCCAACAAGCGGGTGTCCACCGTCTGCATCCGCGACGTTCTGGCCTCGGACGAGTTCAGCGCGAGCGAGTCCAAGCTCTCCATCGCCATCGGACGAGATATTGCCGGCAAGGCCATCGTGGGCGATCTGGCCAGGTACACCCATTTGCTCATCGCCGGCACCACCGGCTCTGGCAAATCGGTCTGCATGAACTCATTGATTGTCAGCCTTCTGTATAAAGCCACGCCGCAAGAGGTCAGGCTCATTATGATCGACCCCAAAATGGTCGAATTGGGCATCTATAATGGGATCCCTCATTTGGAGGTGCCGGTGGTCACCGATCCGAAAAAGGCGGCCGGCGCTCTGCAGTGGGCGGTTGTCGAGATGGAGCGGCGTTACCGGCGCTTCATGGAGCACCGTGTCCGCGACATCTTTTCATACAACCAACTGGTCAAGGGCGTGGCGGGCGAGGAACCCATGCCCCAGATGGTCATCATCATCGACGAGCTGGCCGACCTGATGCTGGTCGCGGCCAAAGAGGTCGAGGAGTCCATCTGCCGGCTGGCGCAAAAGGCGCGGGCGGCCGGCATGCACCTGGTCATCGCTACACAGCGTCCCTCGGTCGATGTGATTACCGGATTGATGAAAGCCAACATTCCCTCGCGCATCGCCTTTGCCGTGGCCTCGCACCTGGAGTCGCGCATCATACTCGACACCGGCGGCGCCGAAAAGCTGGTCGGACGCGGCGATATGCTGCTGTTCCCGCTGGGCGCGCCCAAGCCGACACGCGTGCAGGGCTGCCTGATCACGGGCACAGAGGTTGAACAGGTGATCGAGCGAATCAAGAAGGAATCGGAACCGCAGTATTCGCAGGAATTCATCGATGAAATCGAGAAAAACGCCGAAAACATCGGGCGCAAAGGCTCGTCCTCCGGATTCTCCGACAGTTCCGACGATTCCGATCCGATGCTCGACACCGCCATTGATGTCGTGATGGAGACCGGACAAGCTTCCACCTCCTTCTTGCAGCGCCGTCTAAAGCTGGGCTTTGCCCGCGCCGCCCGCATAGTGGATCAGATGGAGGATCGCGGCATCGTGGGTCCCTCCGAGGGCGCTAAGCCACGCGCCATTCTCATCAGCAAGCAGCAATGGAGTGAGATTAAAATGCGCGCCGCCGATGTGATGGACGACGCGCCGTTCTGAGATTGAAGCGCCGAATCGACACGCAGTGAACGCGGCGAACACAATGGACGACTAAACCAAGAAAACGTCGCTAGCGGGTATCGTTTTTTTTATAGACACACCGGAGGTGGCGTACTCACCCGGCCATGGCCAGCGCTCGTGGCTTGACAGGCAGAGACGCATGAGCCGTAAAGTACAGGGATTGCAACTCACCGGTCCTCCCGTACAATCAGGCCTTTGACCTCTCCGACGCTGTGACAGTGTAACAGCCGGCAAAGCCCGGATGAGAGCGTTTGCAAAAAGGTGCTTTGCGCAGGTAGCAAACCAACGCATCCCTAAAACGTTTCTTTGGTTACTTTCTTATCGTCAGAAGAAAGTAACGCCCCTCGCCCCTGCAGGGAGGAGTGTGACAAATGGACATCCATCCCATCATCGGCATCGTGGCGGAATACAATCCATTTCACAACGGCCATGCCTGGCAGATTCGCGCCTGCCGTGAACGGCTGGGCGCCGCCACGCCGGTTGTAGTCGCCATGAGCGGCTCTCTGATGCAAAGAGGGGAGCTGGCCGCCGTGGCCAAGCACCGCCGTGCCGAAATGGCGGTACTGGGCGGCGCCGACTTGGTGCTCGAGCTGCCGTCCGCTTACGCCTGCGCCTCGGCGGGCTACTTTGCGCAAGCCGCCGTGTCCATTTTGGCACAGGCGGGCATAACGCATCTCTCGTTCGGCGTTGAGGAAGCCGGACTGGCTCAACTGAACCAAATGGCCGCCGAACTGGACAACCCCGCGTTGATCCCTCATTTGCGCGAGCATCTATCTCAGGGCCTTTCCTTCCCGCTGGCGCGTATGCGAGCGCTGCAAGAACGTTTGGGTCAACAGGCCGAGGCCCTGAAGCATCCCAATCAGATTTTGGCCGTTGAATACTTGCGCGCGCTCAAGCAGTGGCGTGACAATGGGTTGGAGATCCAACCGCTGCCGCTCGAACGTGTCGGGTCGCCGCACGACGCCGCTGTGCCGGTGGACTCCTACGCTTCTGCCTCCTATATCCGGCGCGGATGGAAAAGTGGGGCGGACATGTCCGCCTATCTGCCCGAGGCCACGCAGCAAATCTTCCTGGAGGAGAAGCGGCGCGGGCTCGCTCCGATCTCGACCGTCACCTGCGAGAAGGAGATTCTCATGACCCTGCGGCGCATGACACCGGAGGTACTGGGCCTGCTACCCGACGTTTCAGAGGGCATTGAAAACCGCCTTCTGCAAGCGGCCGGTCAGGCTTCGTCACTTCATGACCTCTATGAGCGCACCAAAACAAAACGCTATACGCACGCGCGGATTCGTCGCCTCGTGATGTGCGCCTGGCTGGGACTGGCGCGGTCGCTTTCGGAAGCCCCCATCCCTTATCTTCGCGTTCTGGCCATGAACAGCCGCGGACAGGCACTGTTGCGCGGCATGGCGCGAACCGATGTGCCTCTGCTGGTCAAGCCGGCGCACGTCCGAAAGATGAGCGAACAGGCGCAGCGCCTGTTTGTTTCCGAGTGCCGGGTAACCGACCTGTTCTGGATGGCCTGTCCGGCTTGGCGCGATAGGCCTGCGGGGCAGGAATGGTTGACCGGGCCCATCATCGTGGGAGATCATGATTCTTGATTCTTTCTGCGGAAGATGGTGTATGAGGGTATGCGCAAGAAAAAAGGCCTTCTCTTTGATGCGGATCGGCCCTGTTTATCGTTACACTGGTGATTGACCGTTCTTGTCGTGAGTCTGGACGACCTGCTGGCCATTCCTCTGTTTTCGCTTGCGGTCGTGTTGATGATCTTCGGCGTTTTTAGGATCCGTTCGTGATGCGGTCGTGCGGAGATCCCGCCCGATAATAAGCTGTAAGGAGCTGCGGAATGGTAAATTGGAAGTCTATTTTGGCGCTGTTGCTTGTTCTGGTTCTGCTGACCGGCTGCAATGTTGTCCGGCGGCCCGCCGTGTCTGTGCCCCCTGAGGAGGAGTCTCCCTCACCGCCGGTGTCCCAAGAGGTGACCCCTCCTTTGGTCGATTCCGGAGACAACGAAAATACCACGGACGATCCCGGCGAGGATGAAAAGTCCGAAGTTTCTGCACCCGACAACGATAACAAGACGGCCATTGAACAGCGCCGCTATAAGCGGATACAGGCGCAGACCCGTCCGGCCGGCATCGAAACCCGCGATGGCGTGGACGTCTTGCGCCCCTACATGACCTGTGATTTTTTCAGCATGCGCGACATCCCGAATGTAGGCGAGCAGAGCGGCGCGAGCGGGGAGAAAAACTGCTACGGCTTCTATGAGGACTACCTCGATGCGAGATCGATCTGGGAAGCGTGGGAAGAGGACATCCAGGCCACCGCCTCGTCCACCCTGCCCGATTACCAGGGAATGTCCTATCGGGTGCAAAATCTATTCGACGGCTCCAGAACAACCGCGTGGTGTGAGAATGTGGCGGGAACCGGCATAGGGCAGAGCATTGAGGTTATTCACATGATATACGAACGCGGATTGCCCAACGCCGACGTGGGGTATCCCTTTCAGTACACCAGCCTCTGCATTGTCAACGGGTACGCCAAAAGCGACGATTTGTTTCAGAAAAACGCGCGTATCAAGACCCTGAAGTTGTATGTTGACAACCGACTGCACGCCTATATAGAATTAGAGGATACCATGACACCTCAATATTTCGCGCTGTACGACATCCCGGCGCTGACCGGCACAACGACGGCCTTCCGCTTTGAAATCGCCGACGTTTACAGAGGCAGCGCCTATGAGGACGCCTGCCTGACCGGTATTGTCTTTGGCGTTTCCAGTGAAGGTTTCTATTCGCCTTAGGATTTGACGGCATGAAGGAGGTCATCTCTGTGGTCAACATCATCAAACGCATCGAAGTGTTTGGAGATTCCATTCTGAAGGGGATCCAGATCAATCCCTCAAACGCGCGATACCGAGTTGACAACCACATCGACATTGAGACCATCAGCAGCAAGCACGAGCTGGTCATCAACAACCATTCTTCCTTTGGCTGCACCATCACCAAGGGCTATGAGCAGCTGCGAAAATTTCTGAGCAAGGACCCTAAATGTGACGCCATTTTGATGGATTACGGCGGAAATGACTGTGATTTTGACTGGAAGGCCGTCTCCGAACACCCGGAGGAGGAACATCAGCCGCATACCCCGATGCAGCGGTTTGTCGAAACCTATCGCGAGATCATTCATTTCCTGAAAGGAAAGGGGATCCGTCCCGTTCTCACCAATTTGCCGCCGCTCAGCCCCGAGCGTTTCTTCCACTGGTTCTGCCAGGGACTCAACAAGGCCAACGTACTAAAATGGCTGGGCAGCGTCAATACCATCTATCGCTTCCAAGAAAATTACTCCCGCACAGTCGAAAAGATCGCACGGGAGTCTGAAGTGCAGGTTGTGGATTTGCGGGGCGCCTTTTTGCAGCACAGGAGAATTGACCACCTGCTCTGCGAGGACGGAACCCATCCCAACACCGAGGGGCAAAACGTCATAACTAAAGCGTTTCTGGAGTTTGCCGAAAGCATGGCGGCACGGCACCGCATCGCATGCGCGCATTGACGCGGCTCAGCGTCTGTTGTCCGGCCGTCACCGGCCGGTATACATTTTCCGCAGGACAAACTCGATGAATGTCGACGGCAACACTCGGCAAAGCAGGGCAATGGTCTTGTATCCAAACCCCACAGCACGCCGTACCGGAGGCCGTCTGCGCTGCGCCAGCCGCAAGGTAACACGCGCCACCTTTTCGGGCGCGTAGCCATGTTGTTCGTCGTGGGATTGTCGCGCAATGGCGTGACGTCCGGCGTCGCGGTAGGGTGAGTCCTCCGCAATTTTTGTCTCACGACTTTGCGTAAATTCCGTTTTGGTATCGCCCGGTTCGATGATACAGGCTCGAATGCCCAAGGGCCGGCCCTCGATGCGCAAGGCTTCGGTGGCGGCCTCAAGCGCGTATTTACTGGCCGAATAGTGTCCCTGGAAGGGAAGCGTCAACAGACCGGCGACCGAGCCCACAATGAGGACAAGCCCGCGCTTGCGCGCCCGCATATGGGGCAGCACCGCCTGATTGACCTGAAGCACACCAAAGTAATTGGTTTCAAACTGCGCCCGCGCGGCCTCCATCGTGACCTCTTCCTGTGGGCCGGCCACACCGAAACCCGCGCAATGCAGGATGATTCCGATTTCGCCTTCCGCCTCCATTACGCGAGCCATCGCGGTGCGTACCGATTCCTCGTCGCGCACATCGCAGCGCGCCGTAGTGATTGTACCGTCACCGACCGTCTGCCGGCTTTCGTCGGCCTTACGGGACAGCGCCCAGACATGGAAGCCTCGCTCGGCAAACAGACGGACGCAGGCCTTTCCGATGCCCGCGCTCGCGCCGGTGATGACAATCACTTTTCCGTAGGGATATTTCATATACGGCCCCCCATTGAATCATATCTTCCTAGGTCTTTTGGCTCATCCTACGCCGCCGGTGCGGCCTTGTCAAGACGCGCATCCCATAAGGAGACATCATGAACAGGAAAGAACGGGCACTGCAGATTGTGTCCCTGCTGGCCGCGACCTACCCGGACGCGATCTGCTCCCTTGAGTACGAAAAGGATTACGAACTGCTGTTCGCCACCCGGTTGGCGGCGCAGTGCACCGACGCGCGTGTTAACATCGTCACGCAGACGCTTTATCGGGCGTATCCGACGCTCGCCTCCTTTGCCGAGGCCGACATCGAGACGCTGGAACAGGCCGTCAGACCCTGTGGATTCTATCACGTCAAGGCGCGGGACATCAAGGCCTGCGCCGTTGTATTGCTCGCCGAACACAACGGACAGGTGCCGGACACGATGGAAGCGCTGCTGAAACTGCCGGGTGTCGGCCGCAAGACCGCCAATTTGATTCTGGGAGACATCTTCGGCAAGGGTGGCATTGTGGTGGACACGCACTGCATTCGGTTGTCCAACCGGCTGGGTCTGGCCGAGGGGAAAAATCCGGTCATGATTGAAAAAACACTGGACTCGCTCATTCCGATGCGGGCGCAGTCCGACTTCTGCCACCGACTGGTGCTGCACGGCCGCGCCGTCTGTTCAGCCAGAGCGCCCCGGTGCGCCGACTGTGTTTTGCAGGGTCTGTGCCCGGGGCATGTAATATGAAGCTTGTGCGTATTATGGAAAATTTCAGATAAAAAGACAATCTGCTCTTGACATTCTCCGCCGGTCGAGATATATTGGGCATACCAAATATATATGTCAACCGGAGAATTGAACGCTACATGTTGGGGTTTGCCGTTTTCGGAGACATGAATCAGTATGTTAAGAACGGATGACTAGGAATGAAAGTTATGAACTGCACGATTCAAAAATTGCGTAAGAGAGACGGGCGGTTGGCTCCCTTCGACATGACAAAAATCATCAGCGCCATCTCGAAGGCCTTTTTGGCCGCACAGGGTCAGCCCCGGCTTGGTGAGTCGGAAAAGCTGGCCAATGAAGTGCTGCGCCTGTTAAAGGAAGAGAACGCCGTTTTACCTGACGTCGAGCATATACAAGATCTTGTGGAGCGTGTTCTGATCGAGAACGGTTATGTCCAGACAGCCAAAGCCTACATCCTCTATCGCGCCGACCGTTCGCGCGTCCGCGAGATGAACAGCCGGCTGATGAAGGTCTACGAGGACATCACCTTCCGCGACGCGGCCACCTCCGATATCAAGCGCGAAAACGCAAACATCGACGGCGATACGGCCATGGGCACCATGCTCAAATACGGTTCCGAGGGCGCCAAACAGTTCTATGAGATGTGCGTGCTGTCTCCCACCTTCGGCAAGGCGCATCACGACGGCGACATCCACATCCACGACCTCGACTTTCTGACGCTGACCACAACCTGCTGTCAGATCGACATTGTCAAGCTGTTCAAAGGCGGCTTTTCCACCGGCCACGGCGCGCTGCGTGAGCCCAACCACATCTCCTCCTATACCGCGCTCTGCTGCATCGCCATCCAGTCCAATCAGAACGACCAGCACGGCGGTCAAAGCGTCGTCAATTTCGATTATGGCATGGCGTTGGGCGTGACCAAGACCTTCCGGCACCTCTACCGCGACAATCTGGCGCGCGCGCTTGAAATGTTGGCCGACGTGGAGAATGCGGCGGCGGTCGCGAAGACGCTGATGGATGAGATTCGGGACGAAACTGGCGAGAGTCCCTGTCTTGCCGGCAACGGGGCCTATGAGAAGCTCGAGCGGGAAAGGCTGTGCGCCTTTGTCAAAGAGGACGCCATGCTGAACAAAATCCAGGCTTTTGTCCAAAAACACGCCGAGACCGAAACCGACCACGCAACCTACAAGGCCATGGTGGCCTTCATCCACAACCTGAATACCATGCACTCCCGCGCCGGCGCGCAGACACCGTTTTCCTCCATCAACTACGGACTGGATACCTCGCCCGAGGGTCGTATGGTCATCAAAAACGTCCTGCTGGCCACCGAGGCCGGACTGGGCCACGGAGAGACACCCATTTTCCCCATCCAGATTTTCCGCGTCAAAGAGGGGACAAGCTTTAACCCCGGCGACCCCAACTACGATCTCTTCAAGCTGGCTTGCCGCGTCAGTGCGTCGCGGCTGTTCCCCAACTTCTCCTTCCAGGATGCGCCTTACAATCTGAAATACTATGTGCCGGGCCGCCCCGAAACCGAAATCGCCTACATGGGTTGCCGCACGCGCGTCATCGCCAACGTGCATGACCCCAAGCAGGAAATTTCCAACGGCCGGGGCAACCTATCCTTCACCAGCATCAACCTGCCGCGCATCGCGCTGAAAGCCGCCGGCAATCTCAGCGTCTTTTTCGAAGACCTCGACCGAAAAATCGATCTGGTCATCGCTCAGCTGATGGAACGCTTTGAGATACAGTCGCGCAAAAAGGTACGCAACTTTCCCTTCCTAATGGGGCAAGGCGTGTGGCTCGACTCGGAGAAGCTGGCCTGGGACGACGAAGTCGGCTCTGTGCTGAAACACGGCACGCTGACCGTCGGATTTATCGGTCTGGCTGAAACGCTCAAAGCTCTGATCGGCGTTCATCACGGCGAGTCGGAGCGCGCGCAGAACCTTGGGCTGGAGATTGTCGGTCACATGCGGGCGCGACTCGACGCCGAGGCCGAAAGGACGAAACTCAATTTCTCGTTGATCGCCACGCCGGCCGAGGGGCTGAGCGGACGCTTTGTCAAGCTGGACCGCAAGCTGTTCGGCGCAATCGAAGGCATCACCGACCGGGACTATTACACCAACAGCTTCCATGTCCCCGTCTACTATACCACCACAGCCTTTGAGAAGGTCAACATTGAAGCGCCCTATCACGCGTTGACCAACGCCGGACACATCACCTACGTCGAGATGGACGGCGACCCGATGAACAACCTCGACGCCTTTGAGCAGGTCGTGCGGCACATGCAGGCCTCCGGCGTCGGCTACGGCTCGATCAACCACCCGGTCGACCGTGACCCAGTCTGCGGCTTCTCGGGCATCATCGCCGACCAATGCCCCGGCTGCGGCCGTCACGAGGACGACGGCGTACCTTTTGAGCGCATCCGCCGCATCACCGGTTACCTGGTCGGTACGGTCGATCGTTTCAACAACGCGAAACGCGCCGAGGAAAAAGACCGTGTCAAGCACTGCTAAAATCACACTGGCCGGCCAGACACGGGAATCCATTGTCGACGGCCCCGGTCTTCGCCATGTCCTGTTTGTACAGGGCTGCCCGCACAGCTGCCCCGGCTGCCACAACCCGCACACTTGGCCCTGTGAGGGCGGGGAGACGGCCAGCGTGGACAGCATCCTCGCGGGCTTGCGCAAAAACCCATTGCTGCGCGGACTCACATTGTCCGGCGGCGAGCCATTCACTCAGGCCAAGGCGCTGGCCGTGCTGGCGTCCCGGGCCCGCCGGCTGGGATTTGACATTTGGATCTTTTCGGGGTATACTTGGGACGAAATCCGGGCGAGCGACGATCCAGACTGGGCCAGTTTGCTGCGCGCCGCTGACGTGTTGGTCGACGGCCGATATCTGGAGGAACAAAAAACATTGACGCTGCCCTTTCGCGGCAGCGCCAACCAGAGGCTCATTGACGTAAAGCGCTCACTGGATACAGGACAAGTTGTTTCGTGGGAAAAAGAATGAAATACAGGCAAACAGGGGACAGACCGATACGGTTTGCCCCCTGTTTGTATTTTGTGCGGGTTACGATTTCGAGGCAAAAATAAATGACGGAGGAGTTGCCCTGCACAAGGAGCGCGAACGTGCGGCTCTCCCTTTTTTGCCGTAACAATCCTCGACAATTGGCATCCCTTCGACCTATTTCGACGATACTCTACCGTTTCAAAAACCGATCCCGCCGATTGGCCAGTGTCCAGGTGACGGCCAGCCCCACAAGCCAAACCAGCAATCCCAACACCAGAGATTGCCCGACACTGCGCCCGAACCCGAGGTGACTCACCATATCCACCTGCTCCACCAAATAGGAGGTAACCGTATCGCCCAACCCAAACAGGGACACGAGCAAGAACGTATAGACGGCCGACAGAATGCCGTGCAGAATTTTACCGACCACATAGGTCCAGGTCTTCAGGCCGCGGCCGCCGATAAAGGACAGCACCTGACAGTGCACCGAAAGCCCGGCCCAACCCAGCATAAAGGCCGCCATTGACAGCTGCGCCGACAAGGAGGAGGTCGATCCCTGCAGGCTCCAGAGCCCCGAGGTGACCTCGAGCAGCCCGGTGAAGAACTCCTCGGTCATGTTGGCCGTCAAGCCGAAGGGCGCGCATAGAAATCCAATGACATCGGACAGCAGCGGTATGACGCCGAACAGGAACAGCATCTTGATGACCACCGCGAAAATGACTACGAAAGCGCAGATGTTGGCCATCGAGCGCGACGAGCGCGTCACGGCGCCGATGAACGTATGCGAAAACTTCCCGGCACTCAGCGGCATGGGTGGCGCCGCTCTCCCGGGCGTCTCGCTGTGCCGGTAGAAGCGGAACAGGAACCCCACGGTCAGCGAGGCCAAAACATGCGCGCCGTAGAGAATCACCCCGGCTCTCGTGTTGGCGAAAAGACCGGCGCCCACCACGCCGAGCACAAACGCCGGCCCGGAGTTGTTGCAAAAGCTTAACAACCGCTCTGTCTCGGTCTTGGTGCAAAGTCCCTTCTCGTATAGACCGATGGCCGTGTTGGCGCCCACCGGATAGCCGCCCAGAAGCCCCATGGCCACAGCCATGGCACACGGACCGCTCAGGTTAAACACCGGCTTCATTACACGTTCCAGCGCCATGCCGATGTACTGCGCGAAACCCATATCGAGCATAAACATCGACAGCACAAAGAAGGGGAACAGTGACGGGACAAGCACATCCAGACATAGCTCTATACCATCGCGCGCCGCGCCCGCCGTCTGGGTCGGGAACACCAGGAACCCGAGAATGACGATCAAAAGGCACAGTCCGACGACAGGTTCAATGAATTTTCGATTGGAAAGCAGATTCGGCATGTTCGCCCTCCTCAAAACAAGCATATGCGCCTACCTCATGTTTCTTGACCACGCCGCATATGGATAGGTGAAGAAGAAAGGTTGTTAAGGCAGGCCGACAAGCAAGTGCGCCGTTCGCGCGGTATGTCCCGGTCTGCGTAAAGAGGGGAGTCGCTCATGCCCAATCCGCCCAAAAAGAATATGCTGGAACGGGTGGCCGACGTTCTGGATCTACCTGCCGACATTGTGGCGCGCCTGCCTCGGATCGAAATCACGGGCTGCCGACGGTTGTATATTGAAAACCATCAGGGCTTGCTGGAGTACGAGGACACCTTAATCCAGATCAGCGGCGGCCCCATCATCATCAGCATTCGGGGCGCCGATTTGCATTTGGACGCCATGAACGCGCGCGAGCTGCTGCTGGGCGGTCTCATCACCTCGGTGGAGTTTGGTTATTAGGAAACCCCGTCACCAGACAGGCGTACAGTCAATCAGCGGCTCTCATCGACAGGGGAGG
>JAVBPF010000052.1:0-9523 GCA_031549735.1 Oscillospiraceae bacterium | reverse complement strand
GGATTTTGTCGCCGAGCTCGTCGGTCATCATCTTCCAGCCTTCCAAGTCGTCCTCGCCCATGCCATCCTCGATGGAGATGATCGGGTAGCGGGAAACAAACGTCTTCCACATCCGCACCATCTGGCGGCGGGTCATGGTCTTCTTGGCCTTGGGCAGGAAGTAGGTTCCGTCCTCCTGGTACCATTCGCTGACGGCGGGATCCATCGCGATCATGAAGTCCTTGCCCGGCACGAAACCGGCCTTCTCGATGGCCTGCACGATGACCTTGAGCGCGTCCTCATCCTTTTTCAGGTTGGGCGCGAAACCGCCCTCATCGCCGACGGCAGTGGCCAAGCCCATCTCGTTGAGGAGCTTCTTCAGGTTGTGAAACACTTCGGCGCACCAGCGCAGGCCCTCGGCAAAGCTTTCGGCGCCGATCGGCATAATCATAAATTCCTGGATGTCGACGTTGTTGGTCGCGTGCGCACCGCCGTTTAAGATGTTCATCATCGGCACCGGCAGCGTTTTGGCACTGGTACCGCCGATATAGCTGTACAGCGGCATGCCCAGCGCCTCGGCGGCGGCTTTGGCCGTGGCCAGCGACACGCCCAGAATGGCGTTGGCGCCCAGGCGAGATTTGTTGGGGGTACCGTCCAGCGCGATCATGGTCTTGTCGATCATGATCTGATCGAGCGCGTTGCAGCCGATGATGGCTTCGGCGATTTCGGTGTTGACATTTTCAACGGCCTTCAAAACGCCCTTGCCCAGATAGCGCTCGCTGTCCCCGTCGCGAAGCTCACAGGCCTCATAAATGCCGGTGGAAGCGCCCGAGGGCACACCGGCGCGGCCTACGTAAACCCCGGTTTCGTCTTCAACGGTAACTTCAACTTCTACGGTGGGGTTGCCGCGGGAATCCAGGATTTCACGCGCCATGACATCTACGATCTCTATGACTTTCTTCATAAGTTCAATCTCCTTCGGTTCGTAAGATTTAAAAAACTTCCTATGATACTCTCCTATTGGTTGGCCGCCTGCACAATGGTGGAGAAGTCTTCGGCCGACAGCGACGCGCCGCCGATGAGGCCGCCGTCCACATCCAGCTGCGCCAGGAGTTCCTGCGCATTTTTGGCGTTCATTGAGCCGCCGTACTGGAGGGTGATGGAACGCGCTGCGCGCGCGCCGTAAAGGTTGCGGATGGTAGCGCGGATGGAGCTGCCCACCTCGCCGGCCTGCTCGGCCGTGGCGGTCTTCCCGGTGCCGATGGCCCAGATGGGCTCATAGGCGAATACGATTTGACGCAATTTTTCCGCCGGTACGCCGGACAGCGCCGCTTTGACCTGCACCGTAATCAGATCAAGCGTGATGCCCTGCTCGCGCTGCTCCAGACTCTCTCCGACGCAGACGATGGGACGCAGACCATATTCCAGCGCCACCTGCACCTTTTTGGAGACCATCGGGTCGGTCTCGCCAAAATAAGCGCGACGTTCCGAATGGCCGATGATGACGTATTTTACGCCCAGATCACTGAGCATGGCGGCCGACACCTCGCCGGTGTACGCGCCCGATTTTTCATGATGCATGTTCTGCGCGCCCACCGCGATGCGCGAATCCTTCAGCGCGCGGATGACGACCGGGATATCCACATAGGGAACACACAGGACGCACTCACACCACTTGGCTTTGGAGATCAACGGCTTGAGTTCATTCACCAGGGTACGCGCCTCGGTCGGCGACAGGTTCATTTTCCAGTTGCCCGCGATGATCGTTTTGCGGTATCTTCTGTTCATTTTGGTTCCTCCTGTTCGATGCCAGAAATGAGAAAGCAGAGGGCAGAGAGGGACGACGGTCGGATCCGCCCTTGCCTGAGGGGTATGGTTTGAGGGGCTTCTTGTTGCGCGTCGACGAGACTCTTCCTACTTATCAAGCAGGCAGGCGATCCCCGGGAGCTCCAGCCCTTCGAGGAACTCCAGCGACGCGCCGCCGCCGGTGGAGATGTGCGTCATTTTGTCGGCAAAGCCGAGCTGCTGCACAGCGGCCGCGCTGTCTCCGCCGCCGATGATGCTGATGGCGCCCGAAGCCGCAAGAGCTCTGGCAATGCAGCGGGTGCCCTCGGCAAAGGCGTCAAACTCAAACACACCCATCGGGCCATTCCAGACGACGGTACCGGCGCCTTGGATGGCTTGCGAGAAAATCTCTCTGGTCTTTTCGCCGATGTCCAGACCCATATAGTCGTCGGGGATTTCGGCGGCGGGGAAGGTTTTGGGCTCGGCGTCGGCCTTGAACTCAGTGGCGCAGACATTGTCCAACGGCAGCAAGAATTTCACGTTCTTGGCCGCGGCCATGTCCATCATCTCTTTGGCGTAGGACAGCTTGTCCTCTTCGACCAGCGAAGTGCCCACACGGCCGCCGTTGGCCTTGGCAAAGGTATAGGCCATGGCGCCGCCGATGATGATCGTATCCACCTTGCTGAGCAGATTCTTGATGACACCGATTTTATCGGAGACCTTGGCGCCGCCCAGCACAGCCACAAACGGCCGCTTGGGATCGTTCAGGGCGCCACCCATAATGGAAATTTCTTTCTGAATCAGATAGCCGCACACCGCCGGCAAATAGGCGGCCACACCGGCCGTGGAGGCGTGCGCGCGGTGAGAGGTGCCGAAGGCGTCATTGACATAGACCTCGGCCAGCGAGGCCATTTCCTTGGCAAACGCGGGGTCGTTCTTCTCTTCCTCGGCGTGGAAGCGGACATTTTCAATCAGCATGACTTCGCCGTTTTTCAACTGCGCCGCTTTGGCTTTGGCGTCGACGCCGACCACATCGGCCGCCATGGCGACCGGTTGCTTAAGCAACTCGCTCAGGCGCTCGGCCACCGGTTTAAGCGAATACTTGGGATTAACGCTGCCCTTGGGGCGGCCCAAATGAGAACAGAGAATGACGCGGGCACCCTGTCCGATCAGATACCGGATGGTGGGCAGAGACTCGACAATGCGTTTGTCGTCGGTGATCTTGCCTGTCTCGTCCTGCGGCACATTGAAATCACAGCGCGCCAATACGCGCTTGCCCGAAAGCTCGATGTCCTCCACTGTCTTCTTGTTGTAAGTCATGGCATGTGCTCCCTCCTGCCGCTCTGCGCGGCATTGCTTTTCCTTTGGATTCAGCACATTATAACGTCGTTGGTCGAAAAAATCAAGGCATTTCTATGTTTTTTGAAGAATTTACGTCTGCTTCGACGCCGTTTCCCGTTTTTCTCCAAAATAGATCACGCCCAGGCAGTATGGCCCGGTATTGGTGGCGACCGAGGGCCCGATTTCCCGAATCATGACGCCGGCCGGCTTCAGTGTCTCGCGCAGGCTGCGCTCGCAGAGCTCAATCTCGGCGTCGGGCAGATCGCCGCGCACCACAATGATGGTCTGCTTTTCGGGCTCGCGAATATACTGCCCCACCAGCTCCAGCATCCGCGGGATAAGCTTCTTGTCACCCCGCACCTTGTCGATGGGATCAATTCTTCCGTTTAGGCAGCGCAGGATGGGACGTATGGCCATCGCGCCGCCGATGAACGCGCTCATACCGCTGATGCGGCCGCTCTTACGGATGTGCTTGAGCGAGTAAACCAGGAAAATGGCTTCAGCTCTGGACGCGCGGTCGCGCAGATCTGCGACAATCTCGTCAAACGTCCGTCCCTGCTCGGCCTGACGGCAGCCCTCCAGCAGCAGCTGTCCGTACATCATCGAATAGCCGAGCGAATCGATGATGGCCAGCGTCAGCGGAGCCTCCGGCTGTTCCTCCTTCAGCATGTCCAGCGCCACGGCGGCCGAGGTGGACGCGCCACTAGCCGTCGAGCTGATGGTGATGGCTACGATGTGCGTGTACCCGCTTTCCATGGCGCGCTTGTAACAGTTGAGGAAAGTCAGGGGGGTGACCTGCTGGGTCACCGGGATATCCTCCTGCTCCTCAAGGACTTTCCAGAACTCGGCGGGCGTGATGTCGTAGAATTCGCGGCATTCCTGACCACCGAACACCAGGTTGACCGGCATGATCTCGATGTTCTTGCCCTCGACATCCGCGCGGGACAAATCGCAGGCCGCATCGCAGATAAACAGAATTTTCTCCATCTTTTCACCTTTTTCCACAGACAAAAGCAGCTTTCGTCTGTAATGATTGAAATGTATGGCGCATTGGTTCGTATTTACAACGATCCGGCCATTTTCCCGACGCCGGACAGTCCGGCATACCCGGTCTGCCGCAGCGCCTCGTACAGGACGACCGCCACGCTGTTGCCCAAATTCAGGCTGCGCGCCTCGGCGCGCATCGGGATGCGCAGACAGCGATCCTCTTTTCGATACAATAAGTCCTCTGGCAGCCCGGCCGTCTCGCGCCCGAAAACAAGGAAATCTTCGGGCGAAAACCGCGCCTCGGTGAATGTGCGCGGCGCTTTGGTGGACAGGTACCAGGACGAGCCCGTTGCCCATTGCCGCTCGAAATCCGCTAAGCTCTCGTACAAATGAGTCTCCACCAGCGGCCAGTAATCGAGGCCGGCTCGCTTCAAATAGCGATCCTCCAGCGAAAACCCCAGCGGCCCGACCAGATGCAGCGTGGCACCGGTGGCCGCGCAGGTGCGGGCAATGTTGCCGGTATTCTGAGGAATCTCAGGACAAACCAAAACTACATGCATAGGCAAACACCGCAAACCCCTAAGAACATCGAGCCGAATCCCCTGTAAAGGCCGCCCCTTTGAGATCCATCCCCTTTGCCCTTTGACGTCTCGGACGCGCACCTCCCGGAATCTTTTTCGTTACATCCTATAATATATGTGATTTCCCCTCCTTTTTCAACTCTTTATTTACTTTTCCGCTTTCAGTGGTCGTTTTTTCAAAGGCGTTGTTCCGCCGCCGTAAAGCCGTATCAAAAGAGTTGCTCCGCCCGCCGTAATCCTATATAATACTCTGGAAACAAACAAGATATGAATGAGGAATTTGATCATGAGCACATCGCCATCCGTTAAGCGTCTGGTCGTCAAGGTGGGCACCTCAACGCTCACATACGATACGGGACATCTGCACCTGAAGCGCATTGACGAACTTGTACGCGTCCTGAGCGACATCAAAAACAGCGGCTGTGATGTCGTACTGGTCTCTTCCGGCGCCATTGCCGTCGGGTCAATTCGACTGGGACTAACCGTCCGGGAGGTTCGGCTCAAACAGGCCGCCGCTGCGGTGGGGCAGTGTCAGCTCATCCATCTGTATGACAAACTGTTTGCCGAATACGGCATTCCGGTGGGTCAGATTTTGCTTACGCGTGACGACGTCTCGTCCGAACGCCCACGCGCCAATCTAAAGAGTACCTTCTCGGCGCTGCGGGAGCTGGGCGCTCTGCCCATCGTCAACGAGAACGACTCGGTGGCTTTCGATGAAATCGAGCGCAACGGAGACGAACAGCGCTTTTTCGGCGACAACGACACGCTGTCGGCCGAAGTAGCCGAGCTGGTGGACGCCGATCTGCTGGTGCTGCTCACCGACATTGACGCGCTCTATGACAGTGATCCCCGGCAAAACCCCGGCGCCCGCCCCATCCCCAAGGTGCGTCACATCGACGCCCGGCTGTTTTCGGCGGCCGGCGGCGCCGGCACCAAACGGGGCACCGGCGGCATGATCTCCAAACTCCACGCCGCCCGCACGGCCATGGCCGCCGACGTGCCGATGATCATCGCGTCGGGCCAGAAGCCCTCGCTGCTCTACGACATTATGGCGGGCAAGCCGGTCGGCACACTGTTTGCCGCGGACTAAGGCAACACCGTGGTTCCGGCATGCCAAGGTCACCTATCCCAACACTCCAAAGGAGGCATCTGTCCATGAGTACGGTTCTGGAACTCGGTCTGGCCGCCAAGGCGGCTTCGCGCGTTTTGGCCACCGCCGGGACATCGGCCAAAAATCAGGCGCTCGACAACATTGCCGACGCTCTGCTGAGCCGGCAGGAAGACATTCTGGCCGCTAATGCGCAGGATCTGGACAACGCGCGGACAAACGGTCTGCCGACGCATCTTATCGATCGTCTGGCGCTGACCGAAGCGCGTCTTCTCTCGATGGCCGAAGGCGTGCGACAAGTGGCCGCGCTTCCTGATCCTATTGGAACTGTCGAGGAGATGACGACCCGCCCCAACGGTCTGATGATCGGACGGCAGCGTGTCCCCATCGGCCTGATCGGGCTCATTTTTGAGGCGCGCCCCAATGTGTCGGTCGACGCAGCGGTGCTCTGCCTGAAAGCCGGCAACGCCACCTTATTGCGCGGCGGCAAGGAGGCCATCTGTTCCAACATGGCCTTGGTGGGCGTCATGCGCGATGCATTGACCGGGGCGGGTCTTCCCGCCGACTGCATTGTCCTGGTTGAGGACACCGACCGCCAAAGCGCCCGCGACATGATGGGACTGACCGGCGTTCTGGATGTGCTCATCCCCCGGGGCGGCGCCGGGCTGATCCGTTCAGTGGTGGAAACCGCGCGGGTGCCGGTCATCGAAACCGGCGTGGGCAACTGCCATGTCTATGTCGACGCCGATACCGACCTTGCCATGGCGCGCGACATCACGGTCAACGCCAAGTGCTCCCGCCCCTCGGTCTGCAACGCCTGCGAGACGCTCCTGGTCGCCCGCCCGGTGGCCGGCGTTTTCCTGCCGATGGTGCGCGACGCGCTGTCGGCAAAAAAGGTGGAGCTGCGCGGCTGTCAAGAGACCATGGCCATTTTGGGCGACGGGATCAACCCGGTCACGCCCGAGGATTACGCCACCGAGTTCAACGACTACATTCTGGCTGTGCGCGTGGTGTCGGGCGTGGACGAAGCCATGGCGCATATCGCGCAGTACAGCTCGGGCCATTCCGAGGCCATTGTGACCACACGGCACGACACGGCCATGCGGTTTCTGTCTCATGTCGATTCGGCGGCAGTCTACGTCAACGCTTCCACCCGCTATACCGACGGCTTTGAGTTCGGCCTGGGCGCGGAAATCGGGATTTCGACGCAGAAGATCCACGCGCGCGGTCCGATGGGGCTGCTCGACCTGACGTCCCACAAGTTTATCGTTTTTGGGCAGGGGCAGATTCGGACGTAGTCTGATGGCTTGTTTCCGTGCCGGGGACGAAGGGGGATGTTACTTTCTTCACGCCAAGATGTCAAGCCTCGAGGAACGAAGGAGGCCCTATGCACAGACACCATGCTGCAAACGCGGTCAACCGGGCTTGGCCGGTTGGTGAACGGCCTCCGAATCGGCAAGGTCAAAGGTTTTCTTCAAGCCGACGCCAGCAGGGAGCCGTACTCCCTATGCGGTGACGGCCTGTGCGGCAATGATTTCATCGTGCGAGAATCCGGGGTCGGAGCCCGCCATGCGTGTCAGCCCTTCCTTTTTTGAATCACAAAAAGCCGGTACACAACCTGCGTTGTATACCGGCTCAAAATACCGTTGTTTGGGACGACTATTGGTTCTGGGCTGCGGCCATGTAAGCCAACAGGCGACTCTTGCGGCGCGCCGCTGTGTTCTTATGCAAAATCCCCTGACGCACAGCACGGTCGATGTCGCTCTGCGCCGCACGGAAAGCATCGGCGGCGGAAGCCGGGTCGCCTTCCATCGCTTGGATTTTCACCTTTTTGATGGATGTTTTCAGATTGGATTTCACCATGCGGTTCTGAGCCGTTTTGGCTTCAATGACGCGAACCCGTTTCTTGGCAGACTTGATGTTGGGCAAGGTTGCCACCTCCTCCGTCTAAAATATGGGGTCGTACACGACCCACGGATTTTTATCATAGCACAGGGGAAAATAAAAAACAATCCCCCAAATCACAGATGCGCCAAAAAAAGTTTCTTTCATATTATGTAAAGTTATCCTTGCAAATTGATGTTTTCCGTACTAAGATAGTAAAATAGAAGTGTATTCTGTTTCATTTTGTCCCTTTTGCGTTTGAGCTGGTATTTTTTGTTTTTTGGAGGGTGCGTATGTCCAGTCGAGTTTTTCAAGGGATTATTCTGCAAATGAGAGACGCCACCAACAAGACGGTCGGTGTCATCGACAACGAGGGCGTTGTGGTGTCCTGTACCGACCTGTCCAAAATCGGACGCCAGTACGCTACGGCAGCCACCGAGCTGGAACTGCGCGGCGAGCCCATCATCTCCTTCGAGGGCCGTTACTACAAGCCGTTGTTGAGCTGGCGCTCCCTCTTCGATTACGCCGTTTTTGTCGAGGGTGACGATGAACTGGCCAAACAGATTTGTCTCATCACGGCCATTGCCCTGAATGGCGCCAAGACCTTTTACGACGAGAAGCACGATCAGGCCACTTACATCAAGAACATCTTGCTGGACAACATTTTACCGGGCGATATTCATGCGCGCGCCCGCGAACTGGGTTTTGTGCTGGACATCCCGCGCGTGGTCGTCATTATCCGGCAGCTCGACAAACCGGATCCGAGCATTGTCGAGCTCATCAGCGGCCTGTTCCCGGACAACGAAAAGGACTATGTCGTCGGCTTAAGCGAAACCGATGTCGCGCTGGTCAAAAGCATGCAAATCAACGTCGAGGAGGCCGACCTTCTCAACATGGCGCAAGCCGTCGAGGAGACCATCAGCGCCGAGCTCATGGTCAAGACACTCATCGGCATCGGCAGCGTCACCACCCATCTTAAGGATTTGGCCACCTCCTACAAAGAGGCGCAGATCGCTATCGACGTCGGTCAAGTGTTCGAGTCGGAGCGAAGCATCCAGAGCTTTGAATCCCTGGGCATCGGCCGCCTCATCTACCAATTGCCCACCACCATGTGTGAAATGTTCCTGTCCGAAGTGTTCAAAAAAAATTCTATCGATACGCTCGATCAGGAAACGCTCTTCACCATCCAGAAGTTCTTTGAAAACAGCCTTAACGTCTCCGAGACGTCGCGCAAGCTGTTTGTCCACCGCAATACGCTGGTCTATCGGCTGGAGAAAATCAAAAAGCTGACCGGCCTTGATCTGCGGGAATTCGACCATGCCATCGTGTTTAAGGTGGCCATGATGGTCAAGAAGTATCTGGCGTCCCGCGAGGGGGAATACTAGGTGCACTTTTGAAGGACAAGTCCTTCAAAAGTTATGAGGTTCTCGCCCTGCGGGTCTCGCAGTGTAATTGAATCGGGAAATGAATTCCCGATTCAATTGATTCTCATTGCTTTTGCCAAAATCGGCGGAGCAAGAACCTGTCCGTACGCTGCCAGGCTCCACGCGATTTGAGCAAAAGGACGGGGGATGCGAGAGAGGAAAAGGCGATTCGCCTGTTGCGAAATGACCGATGCTACTGAAAACAACGAATTTTTCGTTTGAATTGGTCAACACACAAGGAGCTCTCGGGGACCTTTTCGAGAGCTTTTGGACTGTTTGGAAAGGGGGCATCATTCGATTTGGTTGCGTTTGTAGATGTGGTGAAGTCCTACGACAACGGCACCAAGGCGCTGCGCGGCATCACCATGAATATACAGGACGGCGAGTTTCTATTTTTGGTCGGTCCGTCCGGTTCGGGCAAGTCGACCATGATT
>JAVBPF010000059.1:0-16763 GCA_031549735.1 Oscillospiraceae bacterium | reverse complement strand
GGCCGACGGCGGGCAGGCCATTGTCATGGTGCCCGAGATCGTTCTCACGCCGCAATTGATGGCGACCTTCGGCGCCGCCTTCGGGGAAAAGGTGGCGCTGCTACACAGCGGACTTTCAATTGCTGAGCGGATGGACGAGTGGAAACGAATCCGTTCGGGACAGGTCGACGTGGTGCTCGGCACCCGCTCGGCTGTGTTCGCGCCGCTCGACCGGCTCAAGCTCATCGTGATGGACGAGGAGCAAGAACCGTCCTATAAGTCCGAAAGCGCGCCGCGGTACCACGCCCGCGAGGTGGCGCAGTACCGCCTGAGCAAGACCGGCGGATTGTTGGTGCTGGGCAGCGCCACGCCGTCCCTGGAAAGCGCGTATCACGCGCAAACCGGGCGTTACCTGTCGCTCCGGCTGACGCAGCGCTTCAATACACGGCCGCTGCCCGAGGTCATTCTGGCCGACCGCCGGGAGGATTTGATCGACGGCAACGATTCGGGCATCGGCCGGGTGTTGGCCGAAGAGATGGCCAAGAACCTCGAATCCGGGCAGCAGAGCATATTATTTCTCAACCGCCGCGGGTACAATCGATATTACGTGTGTGAATCGTGCGGAAACTCGCCGGGCTGTCCCCGGTGTAGCGTGTCGCTGACCTATCACTCGGCCAACCGACGCTTGATGTGCCACTATTGCGGGCACTCCGAGCCGGAAAGCAAGACCTGTGTCCGGTGCGGCGCGCCGCTGCATCCCATCGGGTCGGGCACCCAGCGCGTCGAGGAGTCGCTCGAACGGCTGTTCCCGGGTGTGGGCGTGCTGCGCATGGACGCCGACACCACGTCGGGACGGGGCGCGCATGAAAAACAGCTGTCCGCCTTTGCCGCCGAACGGATTCCCATCCTGATCGGCACGCAGATGGTCACGCGCGGCCTGGACTTTGAGAACGTCACGCTGGTCGGCGTGCTGGACGCCGATATGGCGCTGAACATCAGCGATTTCCGCGCGCATGAGCGATGCTTTTCGCTGATCGCGCAGGTGATCGGACGCGCCGGACGCGGCAGACTGCCCGGGCGGGCGGTTATACAGACCTTTACGCCGCAGGAGCCTGTGCTGCTGGCGGCGGCGCGGCAGGATTACGACTCGTTTTTCGAGCAGGAGCTGGCGCTTCGGCAGGCGGCGGGGCTGCCGCCCTTCAGCGAGCTGCTGCGGCTGACCTTTTCCGGCGTATTTCAGGACAACGTGCGCGAAACGGCGCGGCGCTGCCGCATGGCGCTGGACAATTGGCGGAGCGGGCTGAATGTTTTGGGTCCCGCGCCCGCCCCCGTACTCAAAATGGGCGGACGGTACCGCTATCAGATCACCATGCTGGGCGAGATCACGGCGCAGACGCGCGAATGGACGGCGCATCTCATCCGTGCCCAGGCCAGAGACAAACGGAACGCCGGCGTGCGCATACAGGCCGATTTGAATCCGTATGAATAAGAAGAGCCTCGTCGACGCGCAGGTGAAATAAGGCCGCGCCGAACCCGGAAAACAGGCCGGGGCGTCTCAGGCAAGACCCGGCGGCATTTTCGGAAGGCGCAAGACTTATTTTCAGCGCCCGCGCGGTGCGCACGAGGCTTGACAGGCTCCCGAATGTGACTTTCTCCGCGATGAGAAAGTCACCAAAGAATCGCTTAAGAGGAACCCTTTCGATCGGGGTCCCCTTAAGAATTCCTTCCTCACCGACCAAGGGGCTGCGGCCCCATTGGATCCCCAAGGGGGGTTACTGTTGACAGTTAACAGTTAACAGATATGGATGCGGGGAACGCGAGGCTTAACAAACGTTTCTCCGTCGGAGTTACACGCCGGGCAGCCCATGTTACGTATCAATTCGCACAAGCCCGTCCGTCTGCTCCGGAGCCCAAGAAACGACACTGCAAGCCGTTGAGAATTAGGAAGTACGACTTCAAAACGCTCAACACTGCACACAAACCTTTGACCTAACCGCCTCGGGGACTGTGCATCAACCGGCAAAGCCCGGATGACAGCGTTTGCGCAACGTTTGTTTGAGAGAAAAGCAAACCAAGCGTCCCTTTAAGCCTCTTTGGTTACTTTCTCCCCGAGGGGAGAAAGGTTCACACCTACGTCCCCGGCAGGGAAGCCTCTATCCCCGGCAGGGAAGCCTCTATCCCCGACAGGGCTATCACCCCTCCGGCAGGGGAACCAACCCACAACCAACCACCATGTTTCACATAGAAAAGAGGGTTATCCATGGCTTTGCGCAACATTCTCACGCGGGAGGATCCCGCGCTGTACAAAATATCCCGGCCGGTCGACAAGTTCGACAGACGCTTGCATCAGCTACTGGACGATATGCGCGAGACGCTTCATGAAGCCAACGGCGCCGGACTGGCCGCGCCGCAAATCGGCGTACTGCGCCGCGTGGCCATCGTGCAGGTCGAGGAGGACGGGGAAGTCTACGAATTCGTCAATCCGGTTATCATTCACACCGAGGGCGAGCAGGAGGGCGAGGAGGGCTGCCTCAGCGTACCCGGCCTCTACGGCATCGTTAAACGCCCGATGATCGTCACGGTGCGCGCGCAGGACCGGCACGGCAAGACCTATGAGGCGACCGGAGAGGGGTTGACCGCCCGCGCCTTCGCGCATGAGCTGGATCATCTGGACGGGCACATTTTCACAGAACTGGTCAGCCGATACCTTGACCCGGAGGACATGCTCGAGGAAAGACGGAAAGAATCCGATGAGGCGTCGACATGAAGATCGTATTCATGGGTACGCCTGCGTTTGCCGCCGCGTCGCTTGACGCCGTGGGCCAGGCGGGGCATGCCATCGCCGGCGTATTCACCCGCCCCGACAAGCCGGTCGGCCGGGGGATGAAAACGGGCTGCTCTCCGGTCAAGGCGTGGGCGCTGGCCCACGACATCCCGGTGTTTCAGCCGGTCTCGTTCAAGGACGGGTCGGCCGAGGAGACGCTGCGGACACTGGCGCCCGACATGATCGTTGTGGTGGCCTATGGGCGCATTCTGCCCGAGTCGGTACTGAACCGGCCGCCGCTGGGCGCGATCAACGTCCACGCGTCGCTGCTGCCCCATCTGCGCGGCGCGGCGCCGATTCAGTGGAGCGTCATCCGTGGGGACGCGGAAACCGGCGTCACCACCATGCACATGGCCCCGTCGCTGGATACCGGCGACATCATCTTTCAGGAAACGCTGCGACTCGCGCCCGACGAGACGGCCGGATCGCTGTTCGACCGACTGGAGCCGATGGGCGCGCGGCTGCTGGTCAAAACACTGGACGCGCTGGCACGCGGAGAGGCGCCGCGCAGAGCGCAGGACGAAGCGAGCGCCACCTATGCGCCCCCGATCACCAAGGACATGGGCGGCCTCGATCTGACCCGGACGGCGCGTGAAAACGATCAGTGGATCCGCGGACTGTCCCCACGGCCGGGTGCGTTTTTGCCCACCGAGGCCGGGCCGTTGAGAATCCATGCCGGTCGGGCGACACAGCGGCGTGTTGAAGCGCCGGCCGGCACGGTGGTGCGTGACGGCGAGACGGGCTTCGGACTCGTTTGCGGAGACGGATGCGTGCTGGATGTCACAGAGATGCAGGCGCCCGGGGGCAAACGCATGGCGCCCAAAGCCTATTTGCTGGGACACACGCTGCCCGACCGGTTTTGAGGAACCGATGATTTGAAACACTGCGAGTAACCCGGGAGGCGAAGACATGTATTATTTCGACATCACCTATGTGATTTTTGTGCTGCCCGCCGTCATTTTCGCGTTGATCGCGCAGGGCATGGTCCAAAGCGCCTTCAAGAAGTATCAGAAGGTGCCCACGCACAACCGAATGACCGGCGCGATGGCCGCCGACCGCGTTCTGCGGCAGAGTGGTGTTTATGACGTCGGCATTGAACGTGTGGCCGGACAACTCACCGATCACTACGACCCCCGTACCAAGACCATCCGCCTGTCTGAAGGCGTGTACAACGGCATTTCGGTGGCGGCGGTCGGCATCGCGGCGCATGAGGCCGGACATGCCGTCCAGCGTCAGGAGGGCTATGGGCCGATGAAGGTGCGTCAGGCCATCATCCCGGTCTCGCAGGTCGGATCGTTTTTAGCCATGCCGCTTGTCCTGCTGGGCTTTGTTTTCAACTATGACGTTCTCATCAACCTGGGCATCCTGTTCTTCGGACTGGCCACGCTGTTCCAGCTCATTACGCTGCCCGTAGAGTTCAACGCTTCCCGACGCGCGCTGCAGAGCATCGAGGGGCAAAACCTGCTCAACGAATGCGAACTGCCGCAGGCGCGGAAGGTGCTCAGAGCCGCCGCGATGACCTATGTGGCCGCGCTGGCCGTGTCGCTGATGCAGCTGCTGCGGCTGGTCATTCTCAGCGGCAATCGGAGGAGCCGGTGAGCTCGGCGCGTGACAGCGCGCTCAACGTACTGCGCCGGACACAGCGCGGCGCGTTTTCCGACAAGGCGCTCCACCAGGCGCTTCGGGAGGACAGACTGTCCGCCCGGGATCAGGCGCTGTGTACCCGGCTGGTGATGGGTGTCATCCAGAATCGCGAGTATCTGGATTTCATCCTGTCCGGTCTGTCAACCGTGCCGCTGTCAAAGTTGGAGTCGGCCGTGCAAAACATTCTCCGACTGGGTTTGTACCAGCACTTTCTTCTGGACAAGGTGCCCGGTTACGCGCTGGTATCCGAATCGGTGGAGCTGGCCAAGCGTGCGGGCGCGCCGCGCGCCGCCGGATATGTCAACGCGGTCATGCGCCGCGCCGTGACCATGGAACATCCGCCCGAGCCGGCCGGCGAGACGGCGCGCCGACTCTCGGTGCGATACAGCCAACCGGAGTGGCAGGTTACGACGCATATGGACCGGTTGGGTGAGGCAGAGGCCGAGCAATTGCTGCGCGCGAACAATGAAATTCCGCCGGTGTGGATTCGCGTCAATACGATCAAAACCGATACCGATACGCTGATGCGCGCGCTCGAGGAGCAAGAGGCCGTGCCCCGGCGGCATCCGGCGCTGCCCGACTGCCTGTCGCTTGGACACGCCGCCGGGTTGTCCGAGTGGGACTGTTTCCGCAACGGACATTTTTTTGTGGCCGATCCGGCCGCCCAGTGCGCCGTGGCCGCCGCCGATCCGAAACCGTGTATGCGGGTGCTGGACGGATGTGCCGCGCCCGGCGGCAAGAGCTTTTTGACCGCGTTGCATATGAAAAACAAGGGCGAGATTCTGGCGGTTGACCGCGCCGCGCGCAAGCTGGAACCGCTGGAGGAGTCGGCAGAGAGGCTGGGACTCTCCATCATCCGGGCGGCGACCTGCGACGCTTGTGAATTGCCCGAATCACTGGGACTGTTTGATCTGGTCATCGCCGACGTGCCCTGCTCTGGGCTGGGCGTATTGCGTAAGAAGCCCGACATCCGGGACAAGAGCCTGGCCGAGGTGACGCCGCTGCCCATCGTGCAGACGCGCATTCTGGCGTCGCTTTCCTCCTTTGTCCGACCGGGCGGTAAGCTGTTGTACGTAACCTGTACGCTGCGCCGGGAGGAAAACGAGGAGGTCGTCGACGCGTTTCGGGAGCGCCATCCGAGGTTCATGCCGCTGGCGTTTTCCACGCCGCTCCTCGACGCGCCCGACGGAAGGCTGACGCTCTGGCCGCACCGCCACGGCACCGACGGATTTTTCATCGCTCTTTTCCAAAGGGATGAAATGTGATATTATGTCGAAGGAGTTTTGCTCCTCCGGCGGCGAGATCCTTTCTCATCGCATGGAGAAACGTTCGTCCTCCGGTCCCTCGACAAAGCCTCCCTGCTCTTGACACCGCGTCGTAATCCTTTATACTAAGACAAAGCCGACAAGGTAATACTGTGAATATCCTGTCATAGAATGCATTAGAGGGAGACAGGCCTCCGCGCGAGGAAACATGAAAACACAACTGTTGTCGCTGACCCCCGAGGAGTGGCGGAACAATCTGCCCGATGTCCCGTCTTATCAGGTAACCAATATCTTTCGCTGGATGCACCGTGGTGTGACGCGCGCCGATCAAATGACCGACATCCCCAAGGCACTGCGCTCGAAAGTGGAGACGCTGGGCGTGTTCACAGACCCCGTTGAGGAGCGCCGGCAGGAATCGACCGATGGGACGGTCAAAAGCCTGTGGGTCTACGACGACGGTCAGGCGGTCGAGTCGGTGCTGATGCGTTACGGCTACGGCCTTTCGCTGTGTTTGTCCACACAGGTGGGCTGCCGCATGGGCTGCACCTTTTGCGCCTCCTGCGCCGACGGGCTGATCCGCGATGTCACGGCGGCCGAAATGTTGGCGGTGGTGCTGAAAACGGTCGAATCGCATGGCCGCATCTCGCATATTGTTCTGATGGGCATGGGTGAACCATTGGACAACTTCGATGAGGTCGTCCGGTTTTTGAAGCTTGTTTCCCATCCCGACGGATTGAGAATCAGTTTGCGTAACATTTCGGTCTCGACCTGTGGTATAATACCTCGAATTGAAGAATTGAGCCGGTTGGATTTGCCGGTGACCCTGTCGGTATCGCTGCACGCGCCCGACGACGACACGCGGCGGAAGATCATGCCGGTAGCGCGGACAGGCTCGGTCGACGCGCTGCTGGCGGCCACAAAAGCCTATTTTGACCGGACGCACCGGCGTGTGTCCTATGAGTATATTTTGATTAAGGGCGTCAACGACGCGCCGGAACAGGCACGCTTGCTGGGGCGAAAGATCAAAGGCCAACCGGCACACATCAACCTGATTCCGTTCAACCCAAATCCGTTTTCCGATTTCCGGCCCAGTACGCCCGCGACGGTGAACGCCTTTGCCCAGACACTGAAAAAGCTGGGCTTGAGCGTCACGGTGCGCCGGCGGCTGGGGGATGGCATTGATGCCGCCTGCGGTCAGCTGGCGCGCAAAACGGCGAAAAAAGTGAGTGATGAGTGATGAATGTCTGGGGACTTTCCGATCAGGGGCGTGTCCGAACACAAAACCAGGACGCGTTTTTTCTCCATGTCTTCCATGAGGACGACCAGGCCATGGCCGTGGTCTGTGACGGCATGGGCGGCGCCAAGGCCGGGCATGTGGCCTCCAAGCTGGCGGTCGAGAGCTTCGTGGCGTCTGTGATTGAGAGCCTGAAACCCCGGGACGGCGAGAAAAAAATGCGGCAGGTACTGCAGGGCGCCGTGCGCGCCGCCAACACGGCCGTACATGACCGTTCAGTGCAGGACATCGAGTGTGAGGGCATGGGCACGACACTGGTCGCCGCGCTGGTCACCGGCAATCAGGCGGTCATCGCCAACGTGGGAGACAGCCGTGCCTACCTGGTTTCGGGAGACACCATACAGCAGGTGACCCGGGATCACTCGTTGGTTGAGGACATGCTGCACCAGGGCAACCTCACCGAGGAACAGGCGCGCAATCACCCGTCGAAGAATTTCATCACCCGGGCGTTGGGGCCGGATTCTGAGGTGGCCATTGATCTCTACACGCTCAGCGTCAAGCCGGGAGAACGGCTGCTGCTCTGTACCGACGGCCTGTCCAACGTCGTTTTGAATCAGGAGATGCTCTACGAGGCGCGCCATACGCTCGACCCGGCCGAATGCTGCACCAGGCTGTTGGAAACAGCCAACCTGCGCGGCGGCCCCGACAATATTACGATGGTGCTGTTTACGTTTTAGAGACGAAGAGCCGAATGCCCGAGCAGGGAACACAGTGAATGCAGTGGGGGAGGAAACCGGCGGCCGACACCCACGCCGCGTTTCCAAGCACACGGAATGAACAGTGTGACCGCCCGCGGCGGGCACGAGGCTTGATCACGGGTTCCCCTCTGGACACCGTTCCCTACGACCAAAGGGGTACGCCCCTTTGGAAACCCGGATGGCTGGAACGAGAGAAACCAAGATTGTCCAAGACGCACAGTTCGCATACGCCGTCAGGCACAGGGAGTGCGACTGCCGGAAGAACCTGCCGCAAACCCCGGCAGGGGAAACACCCCCGCACCGCCAGAGATTAACCCAGACGCGCCGGGGTTTGACCCAGAGCGCGAAGGAGGGCACAAAAATGGATAAATATATTGGAGAGATGCTGGACAGCCGGTATGAAATTCTGGAGGTCATCGGCGTAGGCGGCATGGCCGTTGTATATAAGGCGCTGTGCCATCGGCTCAACCGTTTTGTGGCCGTGAAAATACTTAAGGACGAATTCGCCCGAGACGCCGAATTCCGTCGCCGCTTTCACGCCGAGAGCCAGGCGGTGGCCATGCTTTCTCATCCCAATATTGTGGCGGTGTACGATGTCAGCCGCAGCACCGAAGTGGAGTATATCGTGATGGAACTCATCGAGGGCATCACGCTCAAGCAGTATATCCAGCGCCGGGGCACATTGGCCTGGCGTGAGGCGCTTCATTTTACAACACAGATCGTCAAGGCGCTGGGACACGCGCATTCCCGTGGCATCATCCACCGCGACATCAAGCCGCACAACATCATGCTGCTGCGCGACGGCAGCATCAAGGTGGCCGATTTCGGCATCGCGCGGCTGGCGTCCTTGCAAAACACACTGACCCAGGACACACTGGGCTCGGTACACTATATCTCGCCTGAGCAGGCGCGCGGCAGTCACATCGACGCCCGCTCCGACCTCTATTCGGTCGGTGTCGTGATGTATGAAATGTTGACCAGCCGGGTGCCCTTCGAGGGCGAGAGTGCGGTCGCCGTGGCCATACAGCATATCAATTCCCAGCCTAAGCCGCCTCGTGCGCTCAACCCCGATATCCCCGAAGCGCTGGAGGCCATCACCATGAAAGCCATGTCGGCCAATTTGGCGCGCCGCTATGCGTCGGCTGACGATATGCTGCGCGATCTCGAGGAGTTCCGGAAGGATCCCAGTATTGCCTTCCACTATGCTCAGGGCGCCGGAGACGAGGCCACACGCGTGTTGTCTCCCGAAGCGAGGGCGCGGATTGAAGCAGAGGCGGCCGACCAGAATCCCTATGCGGCCGTGGCTGGCCATGAAGAGGACGAAGAGGCTGAGGATTTCCGCCGTCGCCGCAAGAACAGCGCCGTCACGGTCATCACCGGCGTGGCGGCCGTACTGCTTTTCGTCTTCGGTGTGACCTTCCTGGTCTTTCAAATCCTGGGCCGGGAGAGCGGAGATCCGATACCCGACGTCGTGGTGCCAAGCCTCGTCAATGAGGTGTATGCGGAGGTTATTGCACCGGCCAATGCGGACAAGTACGGCGACGTTGATATCCAGAAGGATGATCAGGACGAGTATTCCGACGAGTATGCGGAAGGCGTCATCATGAAACAGGACCTCGAGGCCGGGTCGACCGTGAAGCAGGGGGCGACCATTACCGTGACCGTGAGTCTTGGTTCAAGGCCGATGAAGCTTCCTGAATTCGCAAACAAAGATTATCGCAGTGTCCAGGAGGAGCTCACTCGTTTGAATTTGACACTGGGATCCATTCAATGGGAATTTTCTGATTTGGTGGCCGATCAGGTCATCCGTACCATTCCACCCGCGGACAGTGACATCAAGGAAGGCGACACGGTCACATTGGTGGTCAGCCGCGGCACACAGGTGAGTATGAATCAGATGCCCAATCTGGTCGGGACACAGGCCGATGATGTGGAGCGCACGCTGGCTCGATACAACCTGGCGGCCGGACAGCGCACCAATGTCGACAGTGACCGTCCCAAGGGTGAGATCATCTGGCAAAGTGTTGAGGTCGGCACCGAAGTGGAGGACGGAACGCGCATTGATTACAAGGTGAGCTTGGGGCCTGTTGACACCCCCTCACCCTCTCCGTCGCCGTCTCCGAGTCCGACGCCGCCGCCGAGTCCGTCTCCTTCACCCAGCCAGGCGCCGTCAACGGTGACCAAAGGCTATCGAATCAACCTGCCCGAAAGGGAAGGGACAGGCACGCTGACCATCACGCTCAACGGCGCGGTTTACCTGACCGAATCAGTCGAGTTTTCGGCCGGTTCGGTGGAGCGTTCGGTGACCGGCATGCCGGGCGATGAGGTGGCCATCTATATTGACGGCGATTTGCTCGGAACGAGAACGCTGAGCTAAAAACGAAGAGCCTCGTCGACGCGCAGGAGAAATAAGACCACGCCGCACCCGGAAAACAGGACAAGTCGACTCCCGCAAGACTTGGCGGCATTTCCGGAAGGCGTTAGACTTATTTCGCTGGCGAGCGCGGTGCGCACGAGGCTTGACAGCGAAGAGCCTCGTCCTTCACAACCGCTGAGACAAGCAAAGAGGTGAATGTGTGCCCGAGGGTTTGGTACTGAAAGGTGTCGGTGGGTTTTATACCGTCAGAGCCGACCGGCGGGACTTTGTCTGCCGGCCGCGTGGGCGGTTGCGCCGTGAGGGGCTTCGCCCGCTGCCGGGTGACCGTGTGAGCATCACGCTGACCCCCGAGGGAACCGGACGCCTCGACGAGATTCTGCCCCGGAGCAATATGTGGATTCGTCCGGCCGTGGCCAACATCGACCTGTTGGTCATTGTCGGTTGCGAGGCCGATCCGCGCAGTGATTTATTTTTGATCGACCGGATGACCGTCTGCGCTGAAATGAAGCGGACCGAGGCGCTGATTCTGGTCAACAAGGTCGATGTCGACCCGGCCGAATCGCTCTATGAAATTTACCGGCAGGCCGGTTATCCCTGCTTGCGCGTCAGCGCCCGAAGCGGCGCGGGCGTGGAGGATTTGCGCGCGCGGCTCACCGGGAAAACGGTGGCCTTTGCCGGGCATTCGGGCGTAGGCAAATCCAGCCTCATCAACGCGCTTTCGCCCGGATTCGATCTGCAGGTGGGGGAGGTCAGCGCCAAAAGCGGCCGCGGGCGGCACACTACGCGTCATGTGGAATTGATGCCGCTGTCCGAGGACATTTGGGTGGCCGATACGCCCGGATTCTCAGCCTTTGATCCCGAAACCATGGAGGACTACACGGCCGAGGAGCTTTGGACGCTGTTTCCCGAACATACGGCGGTGAAAGAGGGGTGCCGTTTCCTCGATTGCGGGCACATCGGCGTGCTGGGGTGTGCCGTAGAGGCCGCCGTAGTACGCGGAGACATCGCAAAGACGCGGTATGAGAGTTACAAGAAGCTGTATGAGCAGGCCAAAGCGCACGATCCGTATGCCTGAGTGAGCGTGCGTTTATTCAGGGGTTCTCGGAAAATCGGGCGTTCATGGGGGGCGCGAGGATGATTGGAAATCTGGTCAAGAGGCAGAGGGAAAGCAGCCTCATCATCCCCGCGGAGGCAACCCGCAACCCGGCCATCGACATCTTGAAAGCGCTGTCTATTTTCGGTGTACTGGTGATTCACACATCAAGCGACGCCATCTACGCCTTTCCAATCGGTTCGTTTCACTGGTACTCCACCGTGTTTTGGGAGGTGCTGATCCGCTTCTGTGTGCCGACATTTTTCATGTGCAGCGGCGCGCTGATGTTGGATCCCGCCAAGGAAATCTCGCTCAAAAAACTCTATACAAAATACCTGCCCCGCCTGGTCATTGCGCTCCTGTTCTGGGCGCTTGCCTACGGCGCGGTCGATTTTTTACTGGCTGCACAAAAGGCCGGACACTATGATTCCGCGCTTTTGGTGAAGTCTGTAAAAGACTTTGTTCGCTTCAAGCACCATTTCCATTTGTATTTCTTGCATATCATTATCTTGAATTACGCCGTTTTGCCCATCACCCGGCTCATCGCCAAGCACGCTAGCAGGGTGGAGCTCCGATACGTACTGGGCTTGTGGTTTCTCTTGGGCATCCTGTTCCCCATCGCCCGGAAGTACTATCCGCTCTCCCGTCTTGTAGGCATTCCGCAGCAATACGCCATCAATTTCGCCTATGCCGCCATTGGCTTCGGACTGGCGGGATACTACCTCAAGACATACCCCCCAAAGAAGCCGAGCCGCTTTGCGCTGATCTTTTTGGCCGGGTTCGCCGCGACGGCGGGGCCGTCCCTTTATGAATGTCTTCAGACGGGTAAGCTGGAGCTCAACTGGTGGGAAGGGATTGCGCCCGGCGCGGTGTTGATGGCCATGGGCCTGTTTGGCTTCATTTTGGCCAAGGCGAAGGGGAAAACGTGCCCCCGATGGGTGCTCACACTGTCCAAAGCTTCCTGTTTCGTCAGGTTGGATTCACCACGGCCTCCTTTGCGCCGATTGTCTCCGTGCCCGCGCTCTCGCTTCTGGTGCTGGCCCTTTCGGTTGGCGTCTGGTTCGGGCTCTCCCGCATACCGGGTGTGAAGAAATATTTGATATAGAGTCGAAAACCGCTGGTTTTACCTGCCCTGTCAACCGGCCTAAGGAGACGAACCGAATGAACCGTTGTGTCATTTTTGGCGCGGCGCCCGTTGAGGACGCTGCGTTTTTGCGTACTTTTCTTCGCCCGGACGACCTCGTGCTGGCCGCCGACGGCGGCCTTGACACGCTGCGGCGTGTGGGCCGCCTGCCGGACGTTTGGATCGGCGACGGCGATTCGCTGACCGAACCGCTGCCCGGGGGTCTCCCCACTGTCCGACTGCCGGTCGACAAAGATTTGACCGACACGCAGGCCTGTCTGGATTACGGACTGGCTCAAGGTTGCCGGGATTTTTGGCTGCTGGGCGGCCTCGGCGGGGCGCGGATGGATCATTTTCTGGCCAATGTGGCGTTGCTGGAGTACATCGACGCCCGCGGCGGCACACTGACGCTTCTCGACGCGCGGCAGGAAATCCGCCTTGTGCGGGACGGCGCCGTCACGTTCCCGCCGCCGCACCGGTTTTCCGTCCTTTCGGTGTTTGCGCTGGACGAGACGGCCTGCGTGACCGAAACAGGGGTGCGCTTTCCGCTGGAAGCCGAGACGCTCCGGCGGGACACGCCGCTGGGGGTGAGCAACCGGCCGTTGCCGGAGCAGACCGCGGTGATCAGCGTGACCGGACGGGCGCTGGTCATCACAATAAAGGAACAGATCTTCGTCCCCGACGGGCTGAACAATATAAAGAAATAACAGGACTTCCGCAAAAGCCCGTGCTTTTGCAGAAGTCCTCTTTCTTTCCCAGAGATTCGGAGGAAACCCGGAACACTTTTCGAAGCGGCCTCGTATAATACAGTAACGGTTGATCTGACGAACCGACCGGCGGGGGAAGTGAGAACATGATGCATCGAAGAAAAGTGTGGGGCCTTGTCCTGATTGCCTTCGGGACGGGATTGCTGGCGGCCTGCCTGTTTGGCCTCGTGTTCGCCGTAATCGTTTCCCTCGCCGCGATCGGCGCCGGATTTCTGCTGCTGCACGGCTCCCGGTTTTGCTGAGGATTATGGCCGGATATTCGGGTGTGATATCAAGGCGTCTTTGTACGGCGTTACCCAGATCATTGTTTGTTAAGGTGGTGTGTCGAATGAAAATCGTGGTGGTCAATTCCCCGAGGTTTCTGCGCGGGATTCTGCGTACGCTGTTCGGGATTCGTCATGATGGTTCCCGCGACGATTACCGGTAAAAGGTTTTGTCCCTCCCGGCGCTCCTCATCAGTCATATTGCCTGCCAACAGGCCATATACTCATACAGAAACAAGCTGATGAGGAGAGGATACCATGGATTTGAACAAGCAGACAATCCGCTATTATGAAATGGTGATCTGTGGGAACGTCGACAAAGAGGAATCGGCCGACATCATTGTACCCGATATGTATCCGGACATTCAGCGCCTGGTGGACACGAGCGGGCTGGCCGTTGTAAAAGAAAAGAGGACGGGAGACGGCACGGCCGATATCAGCGGCGTGGTCAAGGTCAGCGTTCTGTATCGCCCTGAAGGCGAGGCGGGACTGAGGCGGATTGAGCTGTCCCTGCCCTATAGCCATACGTTGGAGCATCCGGCCATCACCGACGATACGGTGATGGTAACACGTGTGAGCCTGCAGACGGCCGATGCGCGCATGGTCAATCCCCGGAAGGTGAATGTGACGGTGATCCTCAACCTGGACATGAAGGCATACGGTCAGGCCGATTGGGAGATTTGCCAGGACCTGAGCGACGCCGCCGAACACGGCGTGGAGCTCAAGCGCGCCATGCAGACGGCGTACATGCCCGTGGCGGTCAACAGTCGAGGGTTCACGGCGACCGACGAGCTGGAGGTTCCGGCCAGCAAGCCTGCCATTGTCGACCTGCTGCGCGCCGACGTCAAACTGAGCGGCGCCGACGCCAAGCCCATCGGCAACAAACTGGTGGTGAAGGGACTGGCCGCCATCCGTCTGCTGTATACGACCGCGGGCGAGACCGGAGAGCAGCGCGGGCTGGCCACGGCCGACCTGGAAATGCCCTTCTCGCACATCATGGAAATGCCCGGTTTGGACGACGGCTGCGTAGCCGACGCTGTGCTGACGTTGGGCGGTGTGGACATCGACCTGCGCACCGGACTGGGCGGGGAATCCCGTTCGATGGGCGTGACCCTGCAAATTGAGGCGCAGGCGGTGGCGTCGGCCGACAGGCATATCACCAGCCTGACCGATCTCTACTCCACGGCCTATGAGGTGCAGCCGCAGTTCCAGACCGTAGAGCTGTCGAGATTGCTGGAAAAGAATCTGCGCCACTTTACGGCACGGGACAACTTCGAGGCCGGTCAGCCCATCCAGTCGGTGCTGGATACACGGGTGGCGCTTTGGCCGGTGGAGATTGGAGACAGCGGTCTGGCCTGCGACGCTCAGGTGACCGTGCTGTTCATGGCCGAGGACGGAGAGCCGTACACGGCGGTGCGGCGTGTGCGCATTGAGCTGCCCGCTGAGCTGCCCGAAGGCGCGCGTATGAGTGCGGTGGGGCTCCTCGGCGGAGAGGTGACGGCCGCCGCGACGCATGACGGGCTGGATGTACGCTTCGGCGTGGATTTCGACACCACCGTAACCCAAATCGAGCAGTTTGTCATGGTCAGCGGCGTAAACGCCGACCTGACCTCGCCCAAAGAGGATCGCGACCATCCCTCGGTGGTGCTGCGCCGCTCCCGGTTGGGCGAGTCCCTGTGGAACATTGCCAAGGCACACAACACCACGATGGAGCAAATTGCCGGCGCCAATCATCTGGAGCTGGAAGAGGAACTGCCCGAGGGCAAGATGCTGCTCATCCCCTATATGCGATAATAAGAGCAAAAAAAGCGCGGACTGAACCAAACGAGTTGGCTCAGTCCGCGCTTTTTACGGTTTTGGCCCGCCGGGAGGGATGAACCGGCGACCGAGGAGGTGAAGAGCCGCACCCGAGAAAGATGTCTTGAGGCGTACTATTCCGGACTTTTTTCCAAAGTGGCTTCGGCCACGGCCGCGATGATGACGCCAATCAACAGAAGTCCGGGCGCCATTTCATAGACCATGTCGGCCGCGGCGCGGAGTTGATATGTATTCATGCCCGGCCATCCGGCGCCCAAATGGAGAATCAACGAGGACAGATTGAGCGCAAAGGCGATGAGAAGGGTGCCTCTCAGCATGGTGTAGGCCGCCGGTCCAAGATGGCCGATCCGTTTCAAAAAAACCCTCATAGGCGTCCTCCGATCAAAAAGTGGATAAAAATGAGGAAAAACAAAGAAACCAATAGGGAAATGTTAAAATAACATCAAAACGTCAGAAATTCGACATTAAAAATAATTTTCGACATTTCCACTCTTTTTACTATAGCAGGGTTCGAATGCGTTCACAAGGGCAGACTACTGGTAGTAGTAGAAAAAACCTGGCGAACAACCATGATTTGGGGTTGTCGTTGGTCGCAAGAAAAAGGGGGAAAACGAGAAAAGAAAGTGATCGGTAAACTTCGACAATATAGAAGGTTTCTTTGCGAACAGGATCAAAATTGATTGACATAAGGGGAAAAAGGGCAACCAGACGTCGAATCGGGTCGGAAAGTTCAAGTAGAAATGGTGATGTCAATGTGGTTAAATGAAGTTGACAATGCTTCTTCCTCAGAAAATCGTGAGAAAAAGTAACAGGAGGTGCGCGTGGAAAACAGCGGAATTGTCTGGGAACGGAACATCTGAATGAAACATCGTGGAGGAGAATGGAAATGTTCACAGAACAAAAGGAGCTTGATGGAACAATGTCTGGGCACAAGCTGACTTATGACGTTCTCGTTGAGGAGATCGGGGACGCGAGGGGCTGTCAGCTTTGCGAAAACTATGGTCTGCGCATCGAACATACGACACCGTTGGGGGAGGTCAGCGTGAAAGAGATTCCCGGTATCACAACCAGTGCGGACAAAATTTTGGCACTGTTTGAACGGGTGGCTCGCTTGGAGGTAACGCCGGCTACGCTGGCCGATGTTGTGGAAGATTATGTCGCCGATGACGAAGCATAACAAGAAAAAATGAACACCGCGGACGGGACGCCTCTGGAGGGAGGCATCCCGTCCGCCATTATGTATCGCTCAGCGCAGTGTGAGATCAAGGTAAAACAAAAAACCCGCCAGATGTTGCGTTTGGCCGGGGCGTATGGTACAATGAGTATAAGATGACATAAGAATATTCGCCTTCCCCATTTGTGATTGTGGAAACGGCAGTGTAAAGTAAAGATGAAAGATTAGCGCCGTCAGCCGAAGGTTTCTTTCACGCGACGAGCGGAAACTCCCGTTTTTGAGATTTGCTGAGCTTGAGCCCGGCGACCTGTGCCGGTGAGAGCCCATCCAAGGCCGAATGAGGGCGAACGAAGTTAAAAAAGAAGACAAACATCGAAATAAGGTTATTGGCCGCCCTAAACGAAGAGAAGCCCTGTTTGGTTTTGTACCAGGCTTTAAACTGTT
>JAVBPF010000014.1:0-10221 GCA_031549735.1 Oscillospiraceae bacterium | reverse complement strand
GATAACCCAAAGACGGATCGGAGAACGAGCAACAGGCAGTTGCTTTCCGATCGCCGCCTTTTGGGCTATAATATAGCCAAAGGCGGTGATGATGTTGGAAACCAAAGAGGTAATCATAGAGCTTCGAAAGCATCATAACTTATCCCAGGACGAAATGGCGGCGCGGCTTTTGGTCACACGCCAGGCCGTATCCCGCTGGGAGACCGGAGAAACGGTTCCGAATACCGAAACCCTCAAGCTTATTTCAAAAGAGTTCGGCGTGTCCACCGATATTTTTTTAGGCGCGTCGCCCCTGCAGTGCCAGAGCTGCGGCATGTCACTGTACAGTGATGACGTGAAGGGCTCCGAGCAGGACGGGAGCAAATCCGAGGAATACTGCACCTACTGCTATGGCGACGGCGTTTTTCTCCGCCCGATGACCTTGGAGGAAGCGATTGAGCACAACATTGAGTACCTTGACTCCTGGAATGAGGAAAATGATACAGCCTTCAGCCCCGACGAGGCGAGGGCGCAGCTCCGCGCGTTCCTCCCGACGTTGAAGCGCTGGAAGGCGTGATACGGGCAACAGCATACGCCCGTTGCGGCTCAAAATTTCGACGAATGAATTGCGATCATTTCCAATAGGAGGTATAATAAGCATCAGAAGGCGGTCATCCATAAGCGACCGTACATTTCAACAACGGAAGCCTCCGAAAAAAGGACATTACGCGGCGCAGGGTGAAAATAATCTGCGCCCGAAACAGGCGGGCGGGGTCGCGCGAGTCGGAAGGGGCTGGGCCATTCCCTCCGACGCGGGAAACCTTTCTAACGCACAAAAAAAGAAAGACGCCAAAGAGTCGGGGGGAAGCGTGTATGGAAGACCCGTCTGGTAGCAGGAATTATTTATCCCGTCTGCTCTCGCCCATCGTCAGGTTTTGGAACGCTCAGGAGTCGCTGAACTTTAAGAACATACGGGTTAAGTTCCTACAGTACTCTTTCGCCTTTCCGCTCGCGATGATCTTTGTCAACACGCAGGAGTATCTGTTTACGGATCAGGCGGGTCTGTTTGGCATGAGCGGCGGATCGATTGCCTTTATCGGCTACTGCCTCGGGGCCGCGTTGCTGTTCGTATTCGCTCACACCGGAAACCTGTCAAAGCTGTCAAAGGGATTTTCTACTCTGGCGTTGGCAGGATTCGTCCTGTGGCTCATCCTGCCGGGCGGTGTGCCCGGGTTGCTGTTCGCGTTTCTGTTCATGTTTGGCGTGGGTGGCTGTATGTCGAGCGGCACTTTCTCTTTTTGCTTTATTCTGAATAACGCCGAGCGGTTTTGGGGCGGCGCTGCGGTTGTACTTTTTGATGGATTGGCAGTCGCGAACACCGGCGGCGCATTCTTGCCCCCAACCCTGATAAAGGGGCTTCTGATCATCCTTGTGATGGGTGTCATCGTTTGCGCGTTTGCCTACCGGACAGAGAACTTTACAGAAGCGGGAAAACGGCCGAAGGGCAAGTTCGTCCCCGCCGTTTGGCTGATGTATTTTTTGTTTATGGCCTATTTCTATATCGAGTTCATCATAAGCCCTATCCCCGCGTTTCAAGGCGCAGGAGCCTTGCTGTGGCGCGGCCTGTTTACGGTGGCGGCGGTCTTCCTGTGCGTTGTCATCCATATGCTGTTAAAGCGCAGCCTCTGGACGCTGTGGAATCTCTCGTTTATCGCGGCTATCACCTGTGCCGCTGCGGCGCTTGCCATACAACCGGAGGTCGCCAACGCGCTTTGGGGTCTCAAATCCGTCGGGTATTTCTCATCGTTTTACCTGATCGGATGCGTTGCCAACCGGTTTTGCGATTTTCGCATGTTCAAAAGACTGATCTTCTTTGTGATGATATCGTGCGTTCCTCTATATATCATACCAGAGCTTTTGTCCGGCACAGCTTACCTGGTACCCGTCGCGATTGGTACGTCGAGCGCCCTGTTTATCGTGTTCCTCATGCTGTCTCCGGTCTTCGCAAAGCACCTGTTCTCCGCCGACTGGTCGGAAAACCTGCGAAGGCTCACCATGTTTGAGGCCGATAAACAGGGCGAGCGGGCCGACCGATTTGACGGCCTTGGCCTCACTGACCGCGAAAAGGAAATCGCTCATCTTTTATTGCAGGGGATGACGATCAAGCAAGTCGCCCTCGAACTGGAGATCGCCTTTGATACCGCGAAGTTCCATATCAAGAACCTGTATAAAAAATTGGACATCGGCGGGCGAACCGAGCTGTTCGCCAGATTTGGGGTCAGCCCCGAAATTGCGGACGAAAGAGACGCCATCCCCAGGTAAGACATGTGTTAACGCAGCGTATCACCCGAAGGATGATGCGCCGACGAACCCCGGCAGCGGATTTGCATACTACCTACCCAAAGAGGTAGCTTTACAAAACGGGAGATTTCCCGCATGATTGCATAAGGGGAGTAATCTGCGGGAACAAATCTTTGTGTTGGTTATGGAGGAGTATGTATGAAAAAGAAAATCGCGCTGTTGCTATCCGCTGTCCTTTTAGTGAGTCTCGTTCTCCCGGTGACCGCCTTTGCCGGATCTCTTGTGCCTCCTAAAGCATCCGCCGATGTCATTGCGTTGGGCAGTGCCTGCACCATTTCCTTGGGATCATCCGGGCCAATGTATGACGCCAAATATAAGTCGTCAATAACCGATGTTAAATTAAACGGGGTCTCCATTCCGGGCGGCGAAAATGATCTGTGGTGGAAGCACGCCAGTGCCAACAGCATCATAATCGACTCCTATTGTCTCCAGACGTCGGGCTCCTACACGGTTACCATCGTCGCCGCGAATTACGTGGATCAGGATGTTACGGTCAAGGTCATAGACAAAGCGGCTGCGTCGCTGTCGCTGAGTAAAAGCAATTACGCACCAGGGGAAAAAATAATTGTCAGTTTTTCCGGCATTACCGATCAGATGATTGCGGATTCGGCGTTTATCTCATGGTATAAAGCCGGGGCTTCGCACAGTGAATATAATACATATAAATATCCGAAAACAGCTGCCGGAACGTTTGAATTTGTAGCGCCCGCGGCCGGAAACTACGAGATGCGCCTTTATTGCATGGACTATATCTATACAGACATAACATTTGTCAAGGCCGTTCCATTTACGGTAAGCGGGGCGCCGGTTGCCGCCGGGTCCCTGGACAATTTCCTGGCTAAAAACAAATACACGCGCGGCCAGTTTACCGATGTAAACGAGACCCAGTGGTATGGGTTTGATCAGCAAAAAGTGATTGCCCATGCTTACGAATACGGCCTTATGAAGGGAAGCAGCGACAAAAAATTCAATCCTTCGGGAAACATGACAATCGCCGAGGCGATAACGATGGCGGCGAGGATACACAGCATCTATATGACCGGCTCGGAGGATTTCAAACAGGGTAGCCCATGGTATCAGGTGTACATCGATTATGCTGTTGCGAACGGCCTCGTAAAGGCGGGCGACTTCTCCAATTACACCGTCGCCGCCACCCGCGCCCAGATGGCCTACATCTTTGCGCACGCCCTGCCGGACTCGTGCTATGAGCATCTGCTGCTTACGAAAGAGCCCCCGGATGTGGCGTCGGATGCTCAATACAGAAAAGAAATATTTTTGCTTTACGGCGCGGGTATCCTCGCGGGCAGCGATGATCTGGGAACGTTTCATCCCTCCAACAACATCAAGCGCGCGGAGGTGTCTGCGATCGCCGTTAGACTCATCCTGCCCGGCACAAGACTGGGGCATGCCATGTCGAGTTAAAGCAACGCCACCCCAAATCCTCACGCATTGATCCGATGAATTCTTTGTCCCCACACATCACTGATTTTTCTTGTAAATACACAAAAATCTCCTCGATGGGAACCCAATGCTCCGCCGGCTTGGCACACGCCGATTTGAGCGGTATTGCCTCAACAAAACGCTCCCGGGAATGGACTTCCCGGGAGCGTTTTTACATCATCAGCGGGATACAAAGGAATCATCGTTTACTCAAAGAACACACAAGCCGGCTTCGCCGGTGCCGTCGTATTGGCAGTACCAGACCACGCTGGCGTCCTCATAGGAAGCCGTGACACGAACCGAGGGAGCGCCTTCCGCCTGGATCGCGGAGAGTGCGTAGTGCTCGCCGAGGTTCGCGGTGAAGTCGTAGAGCGTGTTGAGGAGATTGAATTCCTCCGAAGCGGGGTCATATTCCACCGCGTCGACGACGATTTGCAGACCGTCCTTGAGTGGAATGAGCAGCGTGATTTCGGTGTTGTCGTCCGCGTCGGGCGCGGACAGTGTTCTTGTGGGCGTACCCAGCGCGGCGAATTCCTCCATGGTGCTGTCGGTCAGCACAACCAGCAGGTCGTTGTCCTGCGCCTGCTCGAGAAACGTCTGAATCTGGGCGTTCATGGGCGGCGGCGAAGCCGCTTCGGACGGCGTTCCCGATGGCGGGGTGGTCTCGGTCGCGGCGCATCCGCCAAGGAGCAGAACGGCGCAGCAAAGAAGGCAGAGAAGGACTGTTTTCATAGAACCGTCACCTCGGATCAAAATTTTCTGTCCCCATCCTATCAGACGTCGCCCATTACAGCAATAGGAGAGCAGATAAGAATCCGCCCTCCTGTTGAACTTGAGCCATCAGAAATGCCTTTGGCAGACAAAGTCAGGTCAGTCGGCCGCCGCCTCTCCGTCCAAAGGAAGTGAAAACCAGAACACACTGCCCTGCCCCACATCGGAGCGCACACCATAGCCGCCGCCGTGCAGCGCAATAAGCTTTTTGACAATGGACAGACCGAGTCCGGTACCGGTCACCGCGCGCTTATGCTTCTTATCCACCTTGTAATAACGATCCCAGATGCACGGCAGATCCTCGGGCGCGATGCCCAGCCCGCTGTCGCAGACTTCGATGGTCACCATGTGCTCGGATTCGAGCTGCCGTACGACGACACGCTTGTCCTCTCCGGTATAGTGTACAGCGTTGATGAGCAGGTTGTAGAACGCCTGATTGACCTTGATGCGGTCGGCCGCGACAAACACATCATTGTCGTGCTCGAATGAAATGACATATCCGTCGCGTTCAAGCAGCCGATTCATGCCGCTGATGGTGTCGTCAAACTGTTCGGTCAAGTTGTAGCGCGCCGGACGCAAAAACTGTGCGCCCGATTCCAAAAGGGAGATATCCAGCATGTCGCCGACCAGCGAAGACAATCGGAGCGTCTCGTCCATAATGGTCTGGGACAGTTCGGGCGTGATCTCCTCGGGGAAGTCATGCATGATTTCGGCGTACCCGTAGATGAGGCTGAGCGGTGTGCGAAGATCGTGAGAGACATTGGCGATGAGCTCCCGCCGCAGCTCGTCCACCTTGGACAGCTCGACGGCGGCCGTGTTCAGGGTGTCCGAAAGCTCGGTGATTTCACGGAAGCCCCGGCTCGAAAAATGGATGTTGTAGGAGCCGTCGGCCAAAAGCTGGGCGCCCTTCGTGACCCGCTCAATGGGGCGGGCGACGTTGCGGGCCAGCAAAAGCGCCAGGATGATTGCAAGCAGAAGCGTAAGAAACGTGATGATGATGAGCTGGATACGCAGTGTGCGCACCGTGGCGTTGATCGGGGAGATGACAGCGTTGATCAGAATGCCATAGGTGGCGCCCGAGGCGTCCTTGGCCAACTTGACGTAGATGAGAGACTGGGTGGTTTGGAAATGGGACAGAGACCGCTCGAACCCGTCGGGAAATACGGGGTCGTGCATCCAGGGCGGACGTTGCGGCGTGATCAGCCGGGAGGCGGTACCCCCGTTGGCGCGCGCCTCCGCCAGCAGTTCTGAGGCCTCGGCATAGGAGATTTTGTGGATGGCGCACTCGCGGAGAACGTCGGCCGAGGCGATCACCGAACCGCTTTCGCTGAGAACGAGGATACAGCAGTCGTCACGCAGCGCCAACTCGTCGCAGAACGCGTCGAGAGAATCGCTGTCCAGCGCGCCGGCCAAGGTGTTGGCGCAACCGACCACTTCACCTCTCTTGATGCGCTGATAAGTGGCGTCCAAAAACACGGTCTGGAACAGCCACAGTAAAATTAGAAGAAAGGCACAGAAAATCAGCAGATAGAGAAAGACCTTCCATTTCAACCGCCACCGGCTCATCGCCCTCAGCCCTCAAAGCGGTAGCCCAGACCGCGCAGTGTGACGACAAAGTGGGCATAGGGGCCGAGCGCGCGCCGGAGCAGCTTGACATGCGTGTCGAGCGTGCGGTCGTCGCCGCAGTAACGAAAGCCCCAGACCTCGGTCAAAAGCTTTTCGCGGGGCACGGCAATGTTTTTGTTGCGGATCAGATAAAAGAGCAGGTCGATGACCTTGGGCGCCAGCTCGACCGGCTGGCCGTCGACCAAAACCCGATAGGCCGTGAGGTCGGCCTCAAGCCCCTCCTTGGAGAAAAGCACATGACCCTCATCGGAGACGTCGGTCGGCTTGGCCTTTTGCGCGCGCCGCAGAATCGCGCCGATACGCATCATGATTTCCTTGGAGGAGAAAGGCTTGACCACATAGTCGTCAATGCCCAGCTCAAACCCGTGGATTTTGTCGTATTCCTCGCCCCGCGCCGAGAGCATCAGCACCGGCGTGTCACAGAACTTGTGAATCTCTCTGACGGCCGAAAAACCGTCCAGCTCGGGCATCATAATGTCCATAACAATGATGTCGAATTTCTCCTGGCGGCAGAGCTCCACCGCCTCCATGCCATCGCCCGCCTCGGCCACGGTATGCCCCTCAAAGAGCGCATACCGTTTGAGCAGCGCGCGCAGCTTCTCCTCGTCGTCGCAGATCAGAATGTGTGCCATACTTTCCACCCCAATTTCCAGGGCATCGCCGTGACCTGTTCATCAGTGATACCCCGTTGTTTGCACGTAGCGGCGGGTCGATGTGGGCATCGACCCCTACCGGAAGGTGTGACCGGAATGAACGTAGGGGCCGATGCCCACATCGGCCCGCGTTGTTCGTCTGTCAATACTTTCTCCTTGTTTTGGCCACCAGCAACGTGCCCAGCAGCAGCAAGGCGGTCATGCCGGCAATGGTCAGCGCGTAGCCGGTGTCCATCCCTTGCGACGTCGTGCCGTTCTGCGAAAGCCCGCCGCCGTTGCCGTTCATCCAGCCGTTTTGCCGGTTGCCGAATCCGTTTTGGATCATCTCAATCTGCTCGTCGGTCAGACCCAGCGCCACCAGAGACGCGCGCTGTTCGTCGGTCAAATCCCCGTCGGCCGATTGAAGGATGCTCATGGCCTGCTCAATGACGTCCCGGTCGAGCATATTCCATTGACCGCCGCCCCGGGGATTGCCATTCTGAGCATTGTCGCCTTGCGCGTCGCCGGTTTGGGCCTCGCCGCCGGTCTGACCGGCCGTGCCGTCTCCGGGCGCTTGATCGTCCTGCCCGCCGCCATCCGGGGGGGTGGGAGGATTGCCTGCCGCCTGATCTCCCGAAGTATTGCCCGAAGCGCCGCCCGAAGCATCGGGTTGTGTCTCAGTCGCGTTGCCGTTCTGGATCCAGTTGCCGCGCCCCATGCCGCCGCCCATACCGCCGCCCATAGAGCCCAGGTCGCTCAGGTTGATGGCGCTGGCGTCGATCAATAGCTCGGGGTTGGCGGTCTGACCGTCGGTCGTGCTGGGCACGGTGCCGTCCAGCTGACCTTGAATGCTCTCGGCGCGCAAGTTGCATAGCTCTTTGAGCGCCTCAACGCCGGTCACGTACTGATCGTAAGTGTAAAACGCGGTCGGGTCGGCCTCGACATAGGGCGCGATGAGCGCGTTCAGCGCGTCAATTTTGGCGTCCAGCTTGCCGTCAGCAAAGGTGTTGTCGAGGATATCCTGCATGTATTGATGGTAGGCCTCGAGGTATTCAGGGACGGCGAACAGCTTCTCCAGCAGCGGCCGGTCTTCCATGGTCACGCCCGACACCGGCGTGTCGATGGGGAAGTTGACGACCGACGAGGCGGCGCCGCTCTGGAAGCCGCCCCAGGAAAGATTGTAGTCCCACGGCAGGATGGTGATCTCGCCGTCGCGTTCCAGGATGCAGTAGTTCTGCGCCATGCTGGACGAGTAGCTGTCCAGATTGACTACGACGGTGTGCGCGGCCAGATAGCGCAAAATCTGATCGACGTCGAAATAGGTCTCCAGATCACGCCCTTCGCTGAGCGCTTCCAGCGCCGCGATGACCTTCTTGTAGTCCGACGTGGTGGCGCCGGAGCCCACCTCGTTGCCAAAGATGGCGCTGTAACTGCTGGGCTCGTCGTCGATGTACTGCAGACTGCCGCCGGTGTTGCCGCCCATAGCGCCCATACCGGCTCTCCCGCCAAAGTCGCCGCCGAGGCCGTTGTTGCCGCGCGTGGTGTCCTGCGACGGACTGGTCTGCGCGTCGTCGGAGGCGTCGGACGAAGTGTCCGGGCTGACGTCGGTAGTGGCGGACGAGGCGTCGTCGTCGCCGGGGGTGCTCGGCGAGGAGGTCGGGGTTACGGCGTCACCCTGTGACGCGTCGGGCCTGTTGCCGGGGTCGAAGCCGTCAGGCATATTGTTGGGGTCAAAGCCGTCAGGCATGTTGCCGGGGTCGAAGCCGTCAGGCCTGTTGCCGGGATCGAAGCCGTCAGGCATGTTGTCCGGATCGAAATTCTCCGGCCGGTTGCCTCGGCCGCCCCGGCCGTTGCCGCCCTGCGCCCCGTCCGGCGGCGCCATATTGGAGCTCAATGACTGGACGTTGAGCGTCTGCGTACCGTCGGAATCATTCTGCGCAGAATCGCTCTGGCCGGAGTTGTCCTGTCCGCCGGAAAAACCGTCGGGCGGCTGAAACCCGTCAGGCATGCTGTCCGGGTCGAAATCCTCGGGCCTGTTGTCGGGCCGGCTGCCAAAGCCACCCGGCATGGGACTGCCGCCTGTCTCATCGCCGTTTTGCCGGTTGCCCATGTTGCCCATCTCCATGCTTTTGACGTTGTACAGGCGGGCGTCGGTGTCTCCGTACATTCTCGCCAGATAACTGTCGTTGTAAAGTTCAATGGCCAGATATAATCCCCAGTTTTCGCCATTGAGCGACAGGCTCGTATACCCGAAATAAGGGGTCTCGACACCGGCTTCGCGCATGATGCCGTAGGACAGGTATTCCTTCATATAGGTGCTGTCGCCTTGGATGTTGTTGACGACAAAGCTTTCAAGGCCGAAGCAGGTTTGATCTTTGACATACTCATCGAACTTCAGGCGAAAGCTATAGCGGTCGCTGTCCGAGGTGGCCACCTGTGTCAGGCTGGAGTTGCCCTTGGGTCGGATACCGACGTTGGAAAACTTTTTCCCGTTGACTACGACGTCAACCATAATATATTCCTCGTTGAGGGCATTGTCCAGCATGGTTTGCCATTCGTCCGTGTCGGCCACGATGTCGATGGTGATGATATCCGTGCCGAACAGCGCGGTAGCATACTCCGGTACGGTGGGCTCATGCTCCCGACTGGAAAACCCGACCAAGAGAAGACCAGTGATCAGGGCAACACATACGGCCAGAGCCACGATGATATTGATTTTTTTGCTGTCGATCATGGATCTCCCTCCAAGCGGCTACGTTTCAGGGCGGACATGCTGTGTCGTCACGCCCCCCGTAGATTCAATCAAAATATTGTCGGATTCATTTCGACAATATTTTTTCAGCCTATCCTAAATTCCGATGAATTCATTCATCGGAATTTAAGCTGTGTATTCCCCGTTGTAGCTGACCAGCACGGCCTGCGTGACACCGGGCACCGTCAGAAGATCGTTGATGAGGCGCGTCTCTCCGTTGGGCAGACGGATCTCCACGGTCAGCTCAATGCCTTCGCGCGAGACGGTTTTGGCCTTGACCAGCTGCTTTTTGGTGCCCTGTTTGATGAGATTCATAGCGCCGGCCTCGGCCTCGCCGCTCTGAAGATTGAGAATGACGACGTAGGGCGTGCTGACGGTTTTGCGGTTGGCAAACAGCAGCAGCACGAGGCCGATCAAAAGGGAGCCGACAATGGCCAGTGGCAGAAGCCCCGCGCCGGTCACAATGCCGGCCGAAATGGCCCAGAACAGAAAGGCGATGTCGAGCGGCTCCTTGACCGCCGTGCGGAAACGGACGATGGACAGCGCGCCCACCATACCGAGCGAGAGAATGATGTTGGAGGTAACGGCCAGAATGATGAGCGTGGTGATGAGTGTCATGGCCATGATGGAGATGCCGAAACTGGAGCTGAACATCACGCC
>JAVBPF010000028.1:0-10869 GCA_031549735.1 Oscillospiraceae bacterium | reverse complement strand
CGAAGAGCCGAGTCGACGCGCAAGGAGTACAGTGAGCGCAGTGGGCGGCTAAACCAAGACAGCGCCGCAGCGCTGGCTGTTTAGACACACACGGAGCGAACAGTACGACTGCCCGCGCGGCGCGCTCGAGGCTTGACACCGAAGAGCCGAGGACGATGTGACTTTCTCCACGCCGAGAAAGTCACCAAAGAGGCGCTTAAGAAGAACCCTTTCGATCGGGTTCCCCTTAAGAATCCCTTCCTCAAGCGACCAAAGGGTTGCGACCCTTTGGATTCCCGAGGGACTGGGGCAGACAACGGAACACTCTGGGGGAACGGGAAACGTCGAGAGTGTACGTTGACCAACGCCGCCGTAGGGGCGGCCCCATGTGGCAGCCCGGAAAAGATTATCTTCCGTTTGGCATAAAATCACTCCTCACCGGCCGTCAAGGATTAGGGAGTACGACTTCAGAATGCGCAGAATAAAACGGAGTCCTTTGATTTCCCCGATTCGGAGTCCGTGCGTCAACCGGCCAAGCCCGGAGGAGTGCGGTTGCACGCGACTATCTAATGTGGCAAGCAACCCCCGCATCCCCCCGGTGGGCACACAAAGCAGCCGAAACCAGCCCTATACAACATACAACCGTCACCGCTTCACAGGAGGAACACAATGAAACTTTACATACGAACCCGCGCGCTCGCTCTGCTTCTGGCCGCCATCACGGTTGCCGCCATCCTATCGCCCAATACGCTGGCGCTCTCCCGTACCGTTTCAGGCGTCGGCACGCTCTATTGGGAAGGCGCGGTGACGCTGGGAGACCAGACCACATTGTACTCAACGACGCTACAGCATAGCAACCGGGGACGTGAAGAAGAGCGTTACATAGAATGGTCGCCCAACACCAACGTGCGTCCCATCGTGGCCACCGGCGCCACCCTGTACGGCGACACCACCACCCCCACTACCATGTACAACCGTCTCAAAAGCAGCGGTTACACCCCGGTCGCGCTCATCAACGGTGACTATTTCAACACGTCAAACGGTGTGCCCGAGGGCATCGTCATCACAAACGGCATTCTGCGCGCGTCGGCCAGCTATGAATATGCGGTCGGGTTCCAGGACAACGGCGGCGCCTTCATTTCAAAGTCGACGTTCACCATCAATATGGCGGCGCAGACCGGCTCGGGCACCAAAAACATCACCATCGACACCATCAATCACGGGCGAACGGCCAACAATCTGGCGCTGTTCACGCCCGATTACAGCTCTACCACCCGCACGACCACCGAGGGCACCCACATCGTACTGTCGGTCAGCGGAGCGCTGAAAATCGGGCCGTCGGTGACCGGCACCATCGTCAGCATCACAAACGGCACCGCCGCCGCCTCGCTTAAATCCGGGCAGATGGTTCTGTCCGTAGCCAAAACCGGACCCACAAGCCGTGTCGAAGGGCTGGCGGTCGGGCAAACCTATACACTGTCCATCACTTCGACCGATTCCCGCTTCAGCGCCTGTTCCTTCGCGCTGGGCGGCTATCAAAAGCTGGTAACCGGCGGCGAGGTCGTAAGCACACTGGCCAACGACACCGCCCCCCGCACAGCCATCGGCATCAAGGCCGACGGCACTTGTGTTCTCTATACCGTCGACGGCCGTCAGTCGGGCTGGAGCAACGGGTTGGGGCTAAAAGAGCTGGCCAAGCGGTTGGTCAGTCTGGGCTGCGTCGAGGCGGTCAATCTGGACGGCGGCGGCTCTACGGCGCTGGGTGCCGTCTACGCCGGACAGGAGTCGTTCAGTCTCCGCAACAAGCCCTCTGACGGCTCGGCGCGTAGTGTAACCAACTACATCGCGTTGGTCAACACAGCGGCCAAAACCGGCGTCACCGACAAACTGTTTGTCTATCCGGCGCGCAGTACTGCTCTGGTCGACGCGACGGTTCAACTCACGGCCTATGCCACCGACGAGAACTATCACAAAACCTCCACCCCGTCCATTGATTGGGACACAAACGATTGGGACGCTTCCATAGACGCGAACGGCCGCTTCACCGCAACAGCGGCCGGAGAATATCAGGCCATTGCCGTTGAATCCGACGGCTGGTCGGAGGGAGCGGCCACCGTGCGCGTCGTCGACCGGCTCACATCCTTCTCGGTCGTCAACGAATCGACGGGCAAAGCCGTCACATCGCTGTCGCTTTCGTCCGGACAAGCGGTCTCACTGGCCGTATCCAGCTGTGTCTACGACCACGAATCGGTCACGGCCCAAGACAGCCTGTTCATCTGGTCCGTATCGGGGTTCGTCGGCGCGGTCGACGCGAACGGCACCTTTACCGCCGCCCATGCCCAGGGTGCCACCGGTTCGCTGACCGTCAGCTACGGAGACACCAAGGTAACCATCCCGGTTTCGGTGGGCAGCCGGGCGACGGCGTTGGAAACCTTCGAGGGTACCGGTTATAAAATCGGGCCGCAGTCCGACGCCATCGCTTTTGCGGCCGAAACCGATCTTACACAAGTTAAGTTTGGCTTCAAGTCCGGACACCTGACCTATTCCTTCGCAACCGGCGTCGATAGCCTCACCTGCGCCGCCTCCATCAGTCTGCCCTCCTCAGCCAATTACGTACACCTGTGGGTCAAGGGCTCGGGCAAGAACGAGACGCTCAGTTTGCGCCACAAGAGCACCGGCGGCAACGTTTCAACCGTTTCGGCCGGCACGCTCAATTTCTCCGGTTGGCGGCAGCTCCATGTCAAATTGCCGTCGTCGGGTGGCAGTGTCACCGGCCTCGTCGTGGGCAAGGGCACGGCCTCGGGCGGACATATCTATCTCGATCAGATCATGGCCTCGCCCGGCGCCACCGAAAACAACGGCGCGCCCACCATTACGGTGCAGACGGTCAGGCGCACCATTGATTCCAATCCGTTGATCACGGCCAATATTTCCGGGGGAGAAAATTCGACGCTGGCCAAAACAGCCGTCACGGTCAAGCTGGACAACCGAGATGTGGATTTCTTTTCCTTTGGCTCCGCAACCGGCCAGTTGAGCGTGGCGCCGGTCATAGACGACACGCTGGCGCACCGTCTGACCATTGAGGTCTCCGATGTCACCGGGAGCATTGTCCGCGCAAGCGTCGAGCTGCCCCGTCTCGACGACGCTCCCCTGCCCCGCTATGAAGATGTCCCGTCCGGGCATTGGGCCAGCGCTCCCATCGAGCTTCTGGCATCCCTGGGTGTGTTCGACGACACCAACCCGCTCGACACCTTCGCGCCGGACACGCCGCTGACGCGTGCCGATATGGCGGTCTATATGGCCAAAGTCATGCGTCTTGACCTGACGAAGTACAAGAATGTGACCCTGCCCTTTACCGATATGCACACCATGGATGCGAAGACAACAGATGCGCTCAAGGCACTGTATAGCCTTGGCGTCACGCAGGGACGTTCTGACGGCAGCGGTCATGTGTTCTATGACCCCAACGCGCGCATCACCCGCGCCGAGTTCTTTACCATTTTGGGCCGCACACTGCCCCGCGGGTATTTGGGCGCACCCAAGACCTTTACCGATTCGGCCTCGGTGGCCTCCTATGCCGCCGTGCATTTCGAGCTGTTATCGGTGCTGGGATTGGTTGACGGGTACCCCGACGGCTCGGTGCGTCCGCGCAACAACGTAACCCGTGCCGAAGCCGCCAAATTAATGTGTCTGTATATGTAGCGCGAATTGGCCGTATCGTTTCGGACTGTGACCGGCGCGGTGCGCCCGCCTTGACGGAGCCACAAAGATTTGTTATGCTTAACAATATACAAACTGTTTTTAGCCCGGCCGTGTCCCACGGCCGTCTGTGGGGGTGAAACCGTGTCGAAACTCAAGGAAATGTTGAAGTACATCGTTCCTTTTATTCTGGGGGTTCTTGTATTTGCCCTCATCACCGACTTTGAAAAAACCTGGGCGTTCATCTCATCGATTTTCAACTTTATCATGTACATCCTCTCCCGGTTCATTTTGGGCTTCGGCATCGCCTATATTCTCAATTTCATGGTGCGTTTCCTGAAAAAGCGGCTCCACTTCCCGTTTTGGCTGTCCATTGTCTCGTCCTACATCATCTTTTTGGGCGTGTTGGCGGGATTGGTTGTCTATCTGGTGCCCTACATCGGCGAGACCATCGGCTATCTGGTCAAGAATCTGGACAGCATGGAGCTTGAGGTACGGGTCTTCTTCGAGAAAAACCTCGAGGGGATGAGTTCGGACATCAGCAACACGCTGATCAGCTTTTTCTCGGGCGCTGCCAAGCAACTGGCCAATTACGGCGCCAATCTGATGGACGTCGGCACCATCGGCCCGGCCATTCTGTCGGCCGGCCGCACATTGATCGACATTTCGTTCGGCGTAATGATTTCGGTCTACGCCCTCATTGAAAAAGACAACCTGCTGCGCAGCGGCCGGCGCATCATTTGCGCACTCTCCAAGGGAGACAAAGGAGAAAAGCGCTTGAGATTCTTGAGCGAGGCCAACACGATTTTTTCGCAGTTCATCGTCGGCAAGTTCATCGATTCGCTCGTCATTGCCGCCATCAGCGCCGTGCTCTACACCATTTTCGGATTGGAGCTCATTCCGTTCATCGTGTTTGTTACCTTTCTGTTCAATATGCTCCCCTACTTCGGCCCCATCATCGGCAGTGCCATCATTGTGCTTATCATGTTCTTTTTCTCCCCGCTGCATGCGCTGTATGCGCTCATCATCTGCGTGGCCGTGCAGACCGCCGACGGCTTCTTCATCGGCCCGAAAATCCTGGGCTCGGCGGTGGGCATCAGCCCGCTGCTGACCATCATCGCCATTTCACTGGGCGGCGACCTGTTCGGCTTTTTGGGCATCTTCCTCGGCGTGCCCACACTGGCCACCTTCAAGGTGCTCGTACTGGACAAATGGATCAATGAAAAATTGGCGCTGAAGAACATCAAGCTGGAGGACGATTGGACGACGGGCAGTGATCCGCCGACCTTCAAAGAGAAGAAACCTTTCCGTTTGCCCGGGAAGAAGAAAAAATAGTAGCGGGAACCATGTGGTTTTCACGCCAAGGAGGCGCCAAAGAGAAATCCTTTCGATCGGATTTTCCTTTGGAATCCATCCCTGCAACCAAGGGGCTATGACCCCATTGGAGCCCCGACAGTGAACCCACCCAGTCCAAATAATTGAGAAAAAGGATGAAACGATGTCCAACGCGAGATTCTTCGCCTCGGTCTCCGATCAAAAGGCCATCCTTGAGCCCGGGGACACCAACCATGCCGTCCATGTCCTCCGGCTGGGCGTGGGCGATGCTGTTTCGGTCTGCGACGGCGCCGGTTTGGAGTACCCCGGTACCATCACACAGATCACGGGCGGACGCGCCGAAGTCTCGGTCGATCCTCCCGTGTCACTGAACACCGAAGCCGGCCCCGCCATCACCTTGTTCGTGGCCTTGTCCAAGGGCGACAAGCTGGAGGCGGTCATTCAGAAAGCGGTGGAATTGGGCGTCACACAGATTGGCCCGTTTGTTTCCAAACGCTGCGTGGCCAAACCTCCGGCCAAAAAAGACACCCGTTTGGATCGCTGGAACAAAATCGCCCGCGAAGCCGCGCGTCAGTGCGGCCGAGGCCGGGTGCCGACCGTGACCGAGATTCTGACTTTCGGTGAAGCGCTGACGCGATCCACCCAGGCCGACGTCAAGCTGTTCTGTTATGAAAACGCCACCTACCCCCTGTCGCAGGCGCTGAACGCCCGCCCCTTCTCGTCGGTCTCGCTGCTCACCGGTCCGGAGGGCGGCTTTGAGGACGACGAGGTACAATTGGCCTCGGCCTTTGGCCTGGCTGTTGTGTCGTTGGGCGCGCGTGTGCTCCGGTGCGAGACCGCGCCGTTGTACGCCCTCTCCTGCATCGATTACCATTACGGTTGCCGTGCCGATCTCTCCGCCGCCCGTCCCGCCATTCCGCCGGCATGAAGACCTATCAGGTGGGACCCAATGATGCCGATCAGCGGCTCGACCGCTTTCTGCGCAAGGCCGAGCCGGTTTTTTCGACCGCCACCGTGCAAAAATCCATTCGCACGCGCCATGTCAAGGTGGACGGCAAAACGGCCAAGGCCGACCAGCGCCTGCGAGCCGGACAGACCGTGTGCTGGCGCACCCCTGTACTTGTCGCCGATGCCCCGGTTGAACATGCTTTTTTGTCGCTGCCCCGCCCCGAGCTGACCGTCGTCTATGAGGACGACCACATCCTGGCCGTCAACAAACCGGCCGGACTGCCGGTGCAGCCCGACGCGCGCGAGTCGGCCGACACGCTCGTCGACCGCGCCAAACGATACTTATACGATACCGGCGCATGGCGTCCCGAGACGGAGAACACCTTCGCGCCCGCCCTTGCTCACAGGCTCGACCGCAATACGGCCGGGCTTGTTTTGTTGGCCAAGACAGCGGAGGCGCTGCGCGTGCTCAACGCCAAAATACGGGACCGTGAAATCGAGAAAATGTATCTCTGCGTCGCGCTGGGTACTCCGCATCCCCCGGCGGGACTGCTGCGGGACACCCTGCTGCGCGACAGGGACAGCAAGCTGGTGTCGCGCGTTCCCGCCGGAACGCCCGGCGGCAAGACTGCGCTGACCGAGTACAGAACGCTGGAAACCCGCGGCGCGCTGTCGCTGGTCGAATGCCGTCTGCTGACCGGCCGCACCCACCAGATCCGCGTGCAAATGGCCGGATTCGGCCACCCGCTGCTGGGCGACGGAAAGTACGGCGATTACGAAACCAATCGGCGACTGCGCCACAAGCATCAGGCGCTGCTGGCCTATAAACTGACGTTTGCGTTCACCACGCCGGCCGGGGCGATGGCCTATCTGAACGGGAAAACGCTGAGCGTGGATACCGCCGATTTCCGACAACGATTTTTCCCGTCTGCGTCTGACAATTGACAGGATATCCCGGCGTTTGATAGCATGAGGGGGGAGCCGTGGCGGCGCCCGTGAATCATTTGACAGAAACCGCCCTTTTTGGTAAGGTGAGAGTTAGTGAATTTCGGATGAATTCGGCGTGCGGCGCCCGTCTGCCGTTGCCTTCATCCGTAAAAAAGAGGGGTTATTGTATGAAAAAAGCTGTTCCGATCCTGTTGGCCCTGCTTGTGTTGACCTCCTTCGCCGCCTGCAAAGTGCTCGTGGCCCCGGTTGAATCCCCCGAGCCCTCGCCCGAGATCGTCTCCCCGTCGCCCGCGCCGACGCCCACCCCTTCGCCCAGTCCCTCCCCGGTCGAAGAAACCCCTGCGCCGGTTAGTGAGGAGCCCGCCCCTCCCTCGCCCACGACGAGTGAAATCGCCCCCGCCGGGATGCAGACGTTCGACACCGCAATCGGCTTCACCGTGTTCTGTCCCACCGACTACCAGTGTATGACCGAAGGCGGCATGGCCATGTGCGGGCGAAACCTCTCAAGCGACACCGAGGTCTGCGCGGCCATCTTCATGAAGTCCCCGCTCTTTCTCGAGGATCTGAGCATCCTGAAAGCTTCCGATTTCGGCAACTACATGGGAAGCGGCGACGGTGAAATGGAAGTCGTCGGCGACATCCGAAAGGTAAGCGTGGCCGGAATGTCCGGCGTCGCGCTGGACGCCAAAATGAAAACCGATGGCATCGACGTGGTCGTGGAGTATGTCTTCTTCAACAAAGACTCCGAGACCATCATGGCCATGGGTATGGTGAGCGGCACCGATTTCAGCAAGCTGGATGAATTCCGCTCCATCGTGGAGACCGTTCAAAAGAATTAGAGTCAGCGCGTGCAACCATGCACTCACCTGATACGTACCGCTTACCAATCCGCCCATTGGGCGGATTGGTTTCTTATTGCCCTTTTTGCGCGTATCGTGTACAATGGCGATGAAAAAAGAAAGATCAAGAGGGGGCCCCCGGAGAGGAGACGTTCATGGTTTTCAGCAGCCCGGTATTTTTGTTTCTCTTTCTTCCCATTTCCGTAATCCTGTATTATCTGAGCCCGCGGCTGACCGGGAAGAACATCTGGCTCACCGTGGTGAGCCTGTTCTTCTACGCGTGGGGCGAGCCTTTTTTTGTGCTCGTAATGCTGGCGTCCATTTCGATCAACTATGTACTGGGGATCCTGATGGGACGCACCGACCGCGTCGGCGCGCGCCGTCTTTTGCTCACCCTTTCGCTGGTCATCAGCTTGGGGCTGCTGGCCGTTTTTAAGTACACCGACTTTTTGATCGTCAATCTCAACGCGTTGCTGGGGCTGCAGATGGCTCCGCCTCACCTGACTCTGCCGCTGGGCATTTCATTCTTCACCTTTCAGGAGCTCAGCTACACCATCGACGTCTACCGCCGCAAAACCGAGCCGCAGAAGAATTTCGCCTGGCTGCTGCTGTATATAAGCCTGTTCCCCCAGCTGGTGGCCGGCCCGATTGTGCGCTATGAGACCATTCAGCGGCAGCTGACCGGTCGGACGCACTCCTGGACGAAGACCGGCGAAGGCTGTCGGCGGTTCCTGATGGGGCTGGCCAAAAAGGTACTGTTGGCCAATCAGCTGGCCGTGGTGGCCGACGAGGTATTCGACAAGGTTCACGGCGTCCCGCCCGCTCTCACGGTGTGGCTGGGCGTGTTGGCCTACGCCCTGCAAATCTTCTTCGATTTTTCGGGATACAGTGACATGGCCATCGGTCTGGGTAAGATATTCGGCTTCGACTTCGAGGAAAACTTCAGCCTGCCCTACATCGCGCGATCGGCCGCCGAGTTCTGGCGTAGGTGGCACATTTCGCTGGGCACCTGGTTTCGTGACTATCTCTACTTCCCGCTGGGCGGCAGCCGTGGTTCGACCGGCAAAACCCTGCGCAACCTGCTCATCGTCTGGTTTTTGACCGGACTGTGGCACGGCGCCGCGTGGAACTTCATCGCGTGGGGGCTGTACTTCGGCGTTCTGATTGCGCTGGAACGCTTTGTGTGGGGCGGCTGGCTGAAACGCCACAGGGTACTGAGTCATGTTTATCTCGGTCTGGTGGCGCTGTTGGGCTGGGTGTTGTTCCGCGCCAATGGGCTTGCCGACGCGGCGACGGTCTATCGGTCGATGTTCGGACTATTGGGCAACGGCTTGATCGACTACCGAACCGCCCTCTATCTCAACGATATCTGGCCAGTGCTGGTTTTGGCGATCCTGATGGCCACTCCACTGCCGCGTCTGTGGGGTGACCGCCTGCGCCATACATTTCATCGTGCCTATCCGATTTCACGTTCCCTGTTCTATACGGCCTGCTACGGCATGTCGGTGCTGTATCTGGTCAACTCGACCTACAACCCGTTTATCTATTTCAGGTTCTAGGTAAACGATGAATAGATCGACACAGTAGCACAGCGAGGATTTTTGCGCACTGAAAAGGCGCAAAAACGCAGGAATGCTTTGTGTCTTTCAAGTTTTTGTAACGATTTCAGGGCACAAAAAGGCCGGTGTGATGTTGTGGCGTATTTGTTCAGCGTTTACCTTTGGGAAAAATAATGCCCGGGGATTCATGACCCCGATCCTCTTGAGCCGGGAGGCGAACGCATGCTGCAAGAAAAAACAGTTCGTACCGACACCAAGGCCGGCCGCGCCGCGCCGGTCTCGGTATGCAATGTGCCGATCTCCGAATCGGAAGCCTCCATGACACGCGGCGGCGCGCTGCTTCTGGTGCTGCCGGTCTCCATGCTGACTCTTTTTTGGGCGATCGCCTTTTTTCTGTCTCCGACACAGACCACTTCGACCTATGAAAACCGGAAGCTGGCCGCCTTCCCCGCGACAGGCGAGCTGCGTGCCTTTCCGCGCGATTTTGAAACCTACTTCACCGATCAGTTTCCTTTCCGGGATCAGTGGGTCACCGCCTACACCGGTCTGCAGCTGTGGCAGCATCAAACCTATGTGCGCAACAACGTGATTTGCGGCGATTGGCTGATGTCCAAAGAATATCCGGCCGAGGCCTCGCAAATGTCCGCCGCGGCACAGAAGGTCAACGCCTTGCAAAAGGCCGACGGGCGGCCGATCTACTATCTGAGCGTACCGCGCAAAAGCTATGCGCTCTCCGACCTCTACCCCGATCCGGCCATGGCGCACACCGAAAACTTGCCCATTTTTCTCGGACAGCTCGACCGGAGCATCCATGTCGTCAACGCGTCCAAAGCCATGGCACTGCTTTCTCGGGAACAGCGCGAATCGATGTTCTATAAAACCGACTTTCACTGGAACGCAAGGGGCGCGTTTTACGCCTGGAAGCAGCTCGTCAACGCCATGGTGGAGGCCGGTGATCTCCCCGAGACCGCGCGCGTGGACGATCAGGATTATCCGGAGACAACCGTCACCGGCAAGCGCTATCTGGGCGATTTGAACCGGCAGATTTCCTATCTGTTCGACGTCAACGAGCCCATTGTCTACGTCCGTTACCGGGCCGCGCTGCCCGTCGTCTATACCCGCCTCATCGACGGGGTCATGACCGAGGTACCCGAGCATGAAATTTTCGCCGCCGACCTCGACAAGGACGAGCTCAATTACATCGGCGCGTATACCGCCAACATGGCCTATTACCGTGTGGACAGCCCCGAATCGTTGACCGACCGCAAAGTGCTGGTCATCCGCGACTCAATGCAGAGCCCCACCACACCGCTGTTTGCGGCGGTGTTTCGTTCTACCGAATTTTTGGACGTTCGCTATCTGACCGACAAGACGGTCAAGGATTATCTGGCCGAAAGCGACGCCGATCTGGTCGTTATGTTTTACAACTCCGCCAACCTGACCGGAGAGATGTACGAGTTCGAATAGAAGAGCCGAGTCGACGCGCAAGGAGTACAGTGAGCGCAGTGGGCGGCTAAACCAGGGCAGCGCCGCAGCGCTGGCCGTTTAGACACACGCGGAGC
>JAVBPF010000006.1:0-2995 GCA_031549735.1 Oscillospiraceae bacterium | reverse complement strand
CTTTACGACGCGAATGGCCTCCTCGCGCTCGGTGGTGACGCGGTCGGCCAGACGCTCTAGCGCCGAGTTGATTAGCTCCAGTCCCATAACCAGACCGATGCTTACGGCGCACACCGCCCAGGCCCACGGCTCCAACTGTGCCAGAAACCCCGCATAAATGACGAGCACGGCAGCGGTCAGGTGTACACGCATGTTGCGCTCGTGGCGGAAGCCCAGCGCGATGCCACGCAGCGCGTTGGCAAAGGTTCTAAACATGGGGACTCTCCCCTGTTCGCGCCAGATCAAGCTCGGACAGCGTGGCCTCGGCCCGCTGCTTCATGTCGGCCTCGCTTGCGTCGTCGGCGTGGTCGTAGCCCAGCAAATGAAGCACACCGTGAACGGTCAGGAAACCCAGCTCTCGTTGCAGGCTGTGCTGATACTCTTCGGCTTGCGCCTGCGCGCGCGGCCATGAGATCGCGATGTCGCCCAGAGGGAAGAATCCGTCGGGCGCGTCGTCCGGCGCTTTGGGCACCACACCGGGCGTTAAGTCAAAGGCGGGAAACGAAAGCACATCGGTGGGCTTGTCCAACTGTCGGAAATCACGATTCAGCTCACGTAGCGCCTCATCGTCGGAGAGCAGGATGTCAACCTCACACGGCGCGCCGACCTTTTGCTGTTCCAGCGCCTTGTATACACAGTGCCGGATGAAGGTGCGGTCGGCAGCGGTTACGCCAAGGCCTGTCCGTCCGCTGCGCACCGTAACACGGTGGCGGAGGTCTTTCGGCTGTTTCATCGCTTGTCGGTTCTCCTTTTGGCTGCCAGGCCGGCCAGCTTTTTCTCATAGTCCTCATAGGCGCGTATGATGCGCTGCACGAGCACGTGCCGCACCACGTCCTTGGAGCCAAGCTCGCAGATGGCGATGCCCTCCACGCCGCGCAACACCTTGACGGCCTGCTTCAGACCGGAGGTCTTATCGGCGGGCAGGTCGATCTGCGTGATGTCGCCGGTGATGACGATGCGCGAGTTCTGCCCCATACGGGTCAGGAACATCTTCATCTGCTCCTTGGATGTGTTCTGCGCCTCATCCAAAATGATGAACGAATCGTCTAGTGTGCGGCCGCGCATGTAGGCCAGCGGCGCCACTTCGATGTTCCCCCGTTCGAGGTATTTTTGATGGGTCTCTCCGCCCAGCATGTCGAACAGGGCATCGTAGAGAGGTCTGAGATAGGGATCGACTTTGTTCTGCAGGTCACCGGGCAGAAAACCCAGACTCTCACCGGCTTCAACGGCCGGACGGGTCAGAATGATGCGGTTGACCTCCTTCTGCCGAAAGGCAGTGACCGCCATGGCGACGGCGAGGTAGGTCTTTCCGGTGCCGGCCGGGCCGACGGCCAGCGTGATGGTGTTGTGGGCGATGGCGTCCAGATAGTGTTTCTGGCCCACTGTTTTGGCCTTGATGGGCTTGCCCTTGGCCGTGACACACACGACGTCGCGGGACAGCTCGGCGATTTTGGCCTCTTCACCCTCGTCTACGAGACCCAGCACATAGCGCACGTTCTGCTCGGTCAGCGGTTCACCGTGCGCCGAAAGCAGGGTGAGCAAACCCTCGATGGCGCGCACGGCCTTGATCACAGCTTCGGCCTCACCGCTGATTTTGAGCTCGGTATCGCGGTTGACAACACGCACCTGAAGCGCATTCTCAATGATCTTCATGTTTTCGTCGAAAGAGCCGAACAGCCCAATCAGATGTTCCAGCCGGTCGACGTGTATCGTCTGTTCAATCAATACAGAGTCACCTCTTTTTGGTGTGTGTTTTTTCGTTTGCCCGTGCCTATTCCGGCAGCCTGACCTGCCTTGCGATCTGCTCAAAGCACTCGGCGTTCAGGTTCAGCGAAATGGTGTCCTGTCCGCTGTCGTTCCGGAGCTCCTGCGTGCGAATCTCGGCGTCGGTGAGCCGCTCCGAGAGGAATCGTGTCAACGTATCCTCCATGCGCGCAAGCGCCGCTTCCTCACCGGCCGAGGCCGAAATCGGGATATACTCCAGGTACTCCTCAGTGATCAGGGAGCAGGGCAGTACGACGCCGAAGGGCAGCGTCAGCGTCTTGACCGAGATTATCTTATCATAACATTCATAGCTTGGAAAGTCGGAAACGCCGAGCGGACTCCTTTTTTTGTTCCAAACCAACACTGTTTTCTTCTGGACGCGGCCGGTGTACTGTTTGGCCGTGACCTTTCGCGGCATGATGGCGGTGAGGTCATACCAAGTCAGCGCCCGCACATCGGCCTCCGCATGAACAAAACGCGCGCCCACTATCTGTGAGTCGATGATGCCGCTGACCAGCAGCTGTCCTTTCTTGACCGTCTCGCCGCGTGTGATCTGAGCCGATCCCTCCAGTGTATCCAGCTGAATCACGACACCGTCCTTTGTCGCTACGACGTTGCAGGCCTCCTCCAGCGGGATGATGGCGGGCTTGGGGATGCGCTCCCGTACCTCGACAGTGGCGCGGCTGCCCTTGATGTTCACGGTCAGCCATGACAAATCATCCACGGTCAACAGCATCTCATTCTTCACCACGGCCAGATCAATGGAGGGCGAATAGACACCCGGTTTGACCCCCACCTCCTCCAGCTTTTGACGGATCAGGCGGTCGCTGACGCGGTCATTGCCGACAATGTCGATTTCCCAGATAAACTGCGAGAGAATGAGCAGCGCCAGTATGGCCGCCGCGCAGCCGCCCAGCAGAAAAGTACGGTGTCGAACACGCCACAGCTTGTAAGGCAGTCCGCGTTTGGCGATGACGGTCACTTCGTTGGAGGTGACCACACTCTCCGCCTCGAGCTTCTTCCAGCCGCGATGACGGATGCGGGCGCGCAGGCAGGTTTGGTCAACGCGCTTGAGGCCCCAGAAGTCAACGCCGTTTTGCGCACACGCGTTCAGAAAGCGTTCCGGAAAAACGCCGGAAATTTCGACCTCCAGATAGCCGCGCAGATAGTTGATGAGCCAGAACATGGTGTG
>JAVBPF010000060.1:0-23140 GCA_031549735.1 Oscillospiraceae bacterium | reverse complement strand
TTTTACTAGCTTATCTAAATTTCTATAAATCGTCGTAAGTCCAATTCCCGCATTTTGGTTCTCAAAATATTCTGCAATTTGTTCTACCGTAGCATGTACGCCATCAAGAGAGGCTATATACTCCAATACGGCTTCACCCTGCTTAGTTGTATAAATCGTTTTTCGTTTCACAGCATCACCCCCAGCTAGGTAATTGAAAACCATTTTCATATTAGCAGAAAAATCATCCATTGTCAATATGAAAGTCATTTTCGATTTATGCTATTTCTCGACAAAATCTCTGCTACAAAAGCTTTTATATATGATGGGATAGTGGATATGTTCCCGACAACTACAGCTTTTCACTATCGTCAGTAGATGTGTTTCCACTAAGTACCGAATTGCGGAATCGCAATATTTTACCAGTAGATATGTTTCCGAGCAGCAAAAAAGCGGCAAGGGCAACATTTCAGCTAACCTTGCCGTTTTATCATATTCATAAAAACCCCAGTAAATCAGCCTTTCAGCCGGTTTTTCATGAACTTGACCTGCCCCCCGAAAAAGTAGTCCACCCTGAGTGTTAGAAAAGATGATAAACTAGAGAAGAGGTGGACGCAACCACGACAGCCCTCTACACGCAATTGGACCACTTCCCGGGGGACACCTCAACCTTATGCGCCTGTTCCACGAGCTCCGGCACGTGAAAAGAACTGGCGTATTCTTCTATGCTGAAACCGCCGCAAAGCAGTTTGTCCAGTCTGCCCCGGCAGACTATTTCTACAGACTGCCCCAATGAACCAGCCGACGAATTCATAAATTGTGCATGGGTGTAGATAATAGTCACAGAAAGGAAGTGTTCCCATGGATCAAAACGCCGAATTCTTGAACTATATCTCTCAAAACGCCCAAATGGGCATCAATACGATCGAACAGCTCACACCAAAGGTGGAAGATCAGGCTTTTGGGCATCAGCTCAAAAGCCAACTCTGCGAGTACCAGGTGATCAATGGGGAGGCTGTCGAACAGCTCCGTCAAAAAGGTCAGGTTGAAAAGAGTGTCCCCAAAATGCAGGAGGCCGGCGCCTATATGTCCATTGCCATGAAAACGCTGACCAATCATTCCCCCTCGCATATCTCTGAGATGATGATACAGGGCAGCGTTATGGGCATCATTGATGTGACAAAGAACATGCGTAAGTATTCCGGGGCGTCGGCCGAAGCGAAAGAGCTTGCCGAGAGACTTTTGAAAACGGAGGAGAGCAATATCCAAAGCCTGAAAGCCTACCTGTAGTCATCGAGATGCAATAGCCAGGAAATATGGGAAGCCTCTTCATAGAATACGAGCCTTTGCAGACCAAAACATCCCCCATGGCGCCGTACAGCGTCGTGGGGGATGCTACTTGAGGGTCATCATGTTGGAATGGGGAAGCCGGTTCAACCGATATCGGGCAAGCTTGCGAACCCGACGGCCAAATCTTTGTCGGTGGGGATGGCATCGGACATGGTGTGATCCAGATAGGACGAATAGGCCGTCATATCAAAATAGCCGGTGCCGGTCAGTCCAAACAGAATGGTCTTCTTCTCGCCCGACTCGCGGCACTTGATCGCCTCATCGATGGCGGCGCTGATGGCGTGCGCCGATTCGGGCGCGGGCAGGATGGTCTCCAGCGTGGCAAACTTCATAGCCGCGTCAAACACATGGGTCTGTTCGACCGAAACGGCTTCGATGTACCCGTCGTGATAGAGTCGGGACAGCGTGGGCGACATGCCGTGATACCGCAGCCCGCCTGCGTGATTGGGGCTGGGCATGAAGCCAGAGCCCAGTGTGTACATTTTCAGAAGCGGTGTCATATGACCCGTGTCGCCGAAGTCGTAGGCGTAACGGCCGCGTGTCAGAGAGGGGCAGGAGGCCGGTTCGACCGCGATGAAATGGGGGGCCGATTTGCCGAGCAGTTTATCCTGCATAAAGGCCGACATCAGACCGCCCAAGTTGGAGCCGCCGCCGGCACAGCCGATGACCACATCGGGATATTCGTCGATCATTTCAAGACCCATCTTAGATTCTAATCCGATGATCGACTGGTGCAGCACTACGTAGTTTAGTACGGAGCCGAGCACATAGCGGTAGCCCTCGGTTTTCAGAGCAACCTCCACGGCCTCTGAGATGGCGCAGCCCAGGCTGCCGCCGGTGCCGGGATATTGCTTCAGGATGGCGCGTCCGACATCGGTCGTGTCAGAGGGGCTGGCAATGACCGAGGCACCGTAGGTGCGCATGAGATTTTTTCGATCGGGCTTTTGTTCGCTGCTGGTTTTGACCATATAGACACGGCAGTCCAGCCCATAGTAGGCGGTGGCCATCGAGAGGGCAGAGCCCCACTGCCCGGCGCCGGTCTCGGTGGTGACGCCCTTCAAACCCTGTTGCTTGGCATAAAACGCCTGCGCGCAGGCCGAATTGAGCTTATGACTGCCCGATGTGTTGTTGCCCTCAAATTTGTAGTAGATGTGCGCGGGGGTGTCGAGCGCCTTTTCCAGATGATAGGCGCGTACCAGCGGGGAGGGACGGAATGAACGGTAGTAGTCGAGCACCTCGCCCGGGATGTCGATATACGGGGTCTCGTTATCCACTTCCTGACGGGACAACACTTCAGGGAACACGGGATAGAGATCTTCCGCGCTCAACGGCTTGTGCGTCTCGGGCGAAAGAAGCGGATCGGGCTTGATTTTCATGTCGGCGCGCACATTGTACCACGCCTGTGGCATTTTCTCCTCGGGCAAATACATCTTGTACGGAATCTTGGACATGACGATGGCTCCTTTCAAATTTGTCCGATGGTAGCTAAGCGTGGCTGGTTGGAAGATAAGACATCCCAGTCTTGTCGTCGCAACGGCTGGCACGACGTGGAACTGGGGAATCGGGTTTCCGCTGTCTGAGGATAAAAAAACAGCCCTCATCCCAACCCTTGGGACAAGAGCTCTGCTCCTGCGGTACCACCCAAATTGACGACAATGCGCCCACTCATTTCGCGCACCATCATGCGCGGCCCTCGGATCACGGGTGGACATCCCGTCGGTTGTTGGCCGCCCTCAACAGTCCATTCCCCATCCCGGCAGGCGCCGCCATTCCACTATCGGCGACTCTCTTGGGCCCCCAAAAACGGGTACTCTTCTGCGTCATCGGTTTCGTTTATTCTTTTTTCCATCATAGCGCGTGGTGAGATTTTTGTCAAGACAGAATTTTGGGGCATACTAAGTGCAACTTGAAAAAACGATGAATCGTTGAAAGGAAGTATGCCCCTTGAAGAGAGCCATCTTCGCCTTCTCGCTCGGCTACTGCCTGTTTGTCCTTTGGAATTTGGCGCTGATGATGCCCATTGTCGAAGCGCCGCCGGTGGTGGAAAGCCGCATGCCGGGGCGATGAAAAGTCCTCGCCTAACAATTCGGGCGCACAAAAATGCGCTCTGTCCCTCCTAAAACGGAGGACAGAGCGCACTCCCTTTACAAAAAACGCCTTGTTAGACATACAGATTGATTTGCGCAAAAACGGCAAGTCCCGCAGAAACAAAACCGCACGAGTTATCACGGCACAGGGAATAGGGCTGGAATCGGGATTATGCTGCCCGAAACCCTTTGATCTCATCGGTTCGGAGACTGTGTGACAACCGGCAGAGCCCGGATGACAGCGTTTGCGCAGAACGGTTTGAGAGCAAAGCAACCCCCGCATCCCCCAAACGCCTCTTTGGTGACTTTCTTGGCGTGAAGAAAGTCACGTCCTCCGTTCCTGTCAGGGTAAGAAACAACACAATACGAATGGTTAACAGCGCGAAAAGAAGTATCAGGCTTCTTCCGGCTTCAGCATTTCCTCGAATTTATCCTGCGTGTCCTGATCCGGAGCCTTGCCGCACAAAGTGCCGACAATGATACAGATGACCGACACGGCAAAGGCGGGTACGATTTCATAGAGACCGAAGTGAGGCTTAACAAGAACCTGCCAAAGGATCCAAGTCAGACCGCCTGAAATAACGCCGGCAATAGCGCCAGTTTTGTTCATGCGTTTCCAGAACAGCGAGAACAGAATGACCGGGCCGAAGGTGCCGCCAAAACCGGCCCAGGCCTGGGACACAAGGCCAAACACACTGCTGTCCTTGTCCAGCGCGATGACGGCCGCGATGACGGCCACCGCCATAACGGCGATGCGGCTGATCCACATCAACTGCTTGGGCGGCGCGTTTTTCTTGAACAGTGCGTGGTAGATGTCCTCCGACACGGCCGAGGAAGCCACCAAAAGCTGTGAATCGGCCGTGCTCATAATCGCCGAAAGGATGGCGGTGATTAAGACGCCGCCGATGATGGCCAAACCGGGGCCGGCAAAAATGAGCTTAATCATTTCCACAAAAACCTTTTCGCCATCCATGGCGGCGAAGGCGGCGGGGTCCATGCGCAGGGCGAGATAGGCCTTGCCGATCACACCGATGATGACGGCGGCGGCCAATGAGATGACAACCCAGACCATAGCGATGCGTCGGGCGGGTCTCACATCACGCGCCTTTCGAATGCCCATGAAGCGAACGATGATGTGCGGCTGTCCGAAGTAGCCCAATCCCCAGCCAAGCGCGCCGATAATGCCCAGCGTACCGAAGGTTTCCCACCCCAAAAAGTCGGAGAAGGTCAGCGCATGATCGGCCGCGCCGATACTTACGAGCGTATTGTTGACGACATTTACGCCGCCAATGTCAGTGAAGGCCACAACAGCCAGAAGGATGAGCGCGACAAACATCAGGAGTCCCTGGATCAGGTCGGTCCAGCAGACCGCCTTGAACCCGCCCAGGAAGGTATAGCCGACGATGATGACGACGCCGATCAGCAGGGCGAGGGTGTAGTCCAGTCCGAACACCGAATTGAACAGTTTGGCACCGGCCGAGAATTGGGCAGCAGTGTAGAAAATGAAGAAAACGATGATGAAAATGGAGGCGGTTGTTCTCAGAATCTTGCTGTTTTCCTTGAACCGGTTTTCCAGATAGGCCGGAATAGTGATGGCGTTTCCGTAAACCTCGGTGCTGCGGCGCAGACGTTTGGCCACGAGAAGCCAGTTCAGGTAGGTGCCCACGGCCAGTCCGATGGCGGTCCAGAAGGCTTCTGCCAAGCCGGCGTTGTAGAGCGCTAAAAACGCGACGCCCGGCAGGCCCATCATCAGCCAGCCGCTCATGTCAGAAGCTTGCGCACTTAAGGCAGCTACCCAGGGATTGAGCGATCGACCGCCCAAAAGATAGTCGGATTGCGTTTCATTTTTTTTGAAGAAGAAAAATCCGATGCCCAGCATGCCCAGAAGATAGAGCGTGAGTACGATGATGTGTACAACACTGTCTTGCACTGCTTTCACCTCAACCTTTTTTGTCGCGCGGCCCGTTGAATGGACGCGCCCCAACCCATGGTGAAATTATACCATCAGCATAATGCGTTGACAAGAATAATTATGAATTATGCACAAGAACGTGAATGCGAACGCGCACAATCGATCAGGGGGTAGATCCCATTCCCTGAAGGGACGTCATACCGACGGCCGGGCTCATGTCGGCGCCGCAACACCACGTCACGCGGGTGTCGCAGTCCCCCTTGCCCCCAATGACCAGGCGGTGTATAATCAAAGATACACCTATTGGCGTCTTGCGCCATGCCCGGACGGGGACAGACCGTCTAGTGCGGTTCGCCCATCATTCCGCCACTAAAAAAGAGGTGACTTCGATGCCCATCAAAATTCCAGACTCGCTGCCGGCCAAAGCCATACTGGATCGAGAGAACATTTTTACCATGACCGAGGAACGGGCCGCGCATCAGGACATTCGCCCGCTGAAGGTGTTGATCCTGAATCTGATGCCCACCAAAATTGAGACCGAAACGCAGATTTTGCGCATGTTGGCCAGTACGCCGCTGCAGTTGGAAGTCACACTGATGCAGGCGTCTTCGCACACATCTAAGAACACGCCCGAGAGCCATCTGCTGTCCTTCTACACCACATTTGAGGCGGTAAAGGATAAAAAATTCGACGGACTCATCATCACCGGAGCGCCCGTTGAGACGCTCCCGTTCGAAGAGGTGGACTATTGGAGCGAGTTGTGTGAGATCATGGAGTGGTCGAAACACAATGTGTTCTCCACTTTTCACATTTGCTGGGGCGCTCAGGCGGCGCTGTACTATCATTATCAAATTCCCAAATGGACGCTAGAGAAGAAAGTCTTCGGCGTATACGAGCACATCGTTACCCACAAGGAAGTGCCGCTCAACCGGGGCTTTGACGATACCTTTCTGGCGCCGCATTCCCGTCATACAGAGGTGCGTCTGGCCGACATCGAGCGCTGCGGGCAGCTCATCAACCTGGCCTATTCGCCCGAGGCGGGCGTCTATCTGGCCATGAGCCGGGACGGGCGGCAGGTCTTTGCCACCGGACACTCCGAGTACGACGCGGATACGCTGGCGCGCGAGTATTGGCGCGACGTGGAGCGCGGTCTGCCCATTCACCTGCCCAACCGTTACTTCCCGAACAACGACCCGTCGCAAAACCCGCGCAAGACCTGGCGTTCCCACGCCTACCTGCTGTACAGCAACTGGATCAACTACTATGTCTATCAGGCCACACCGTTTGATTTGGGTGAACTGTAAAAGGATCGGAGAACGAATTTTCGATTAGGGGGATCTCGACCTGCGGTGTGTACTGCCATTGTCCGCACAGAGAGCCGGAAGCAAGCGATGCTTCACGGCTCTCTTTTTTGTCGGAATTGTTTTCACGGCGGATTCCGGCGCAGAGCATCGACGAACAAGCCGATTCTCCGCCCAAACCGCCGCTTTTCGGGGCAACATCCCGTCGTTCCCGAAGACCCGTGAACCTGCCCGCGATGGGGGGAATAGAATGAAACAGGGCGATCGTCTCCGTTGTCAACGCCGTCGCCTTTCTGAAAAACCGTTGAACCAATCCACGGAGAGGGAGATCGATTCCATGCGTTTTTCCATCATCGGAGGGGATGTCCGGCAGGCCAACCTGTCCGCGCTCATTCAAAAGGACGGCCACGAGGTGCGCGTCTTTGGCATTGACGCGCCGCCCGAGTCCTGTGCCGGTATCCTCTGCGACTCGCTGGCGGAGGTCACCGCCGACACCGACTGTGTCGTCCTGCCCATCCCGGTCAATCGCGACTGCGGTATGATCAACGCGCCGGCGCTGCTGAGGCCGCTGCCCATATCGGAATTTGCCGAGGATCTGCGGTCGGGGCAGCTGGTGGTGGGAGGCCGCTGTCCCGACGATTTGATTCAGCTTTGTCAGGAGAAGGATATCTACCTTGTGGATGTCTTGGAGCGGGAGGATTTCGCAGTCGCCAACGCTGTCCCCACCGCCGAGGGCGCCCTGCAGCTGGCACTATCCAACACAAACTTTACATTGCACAGTACGCCCATTCTTGTCATCGGCTATGGCCGCATTGGAAAAATTCTGGCACAGTACCTGCAGGCGCTGGGCGCGCAGGTCACCGTGTCGGCGCGGAAGGCCGAGGCGTTCGCCTGGTTGGCGGTGCAAAACATCCGGGCGGTTCATTCCCACCGTCTGGACGGCGCTGTGTCGGAATTCCCGTTGGTCTTCAACACGGTGCCAGAGCTGATGCTGCCCGAAAACCTGCTGCGCCAGCTGCCGACCGGCGCGCTCATCATCGATTTGGCCTCCTCGCCCGGGGGCGTGGACTTCGACGCGGCCCGGCGGCTGGGGCTGCGCTGCCTCTGGTCGCTGGGACTGCCCGGCAAAACGGCGCCGCAAACTGCGGGCGCCATCCTGCGCAATACGGTTTACAGCATCATGAAAGAGAGTGGGTACATGGGATGAGCGGACTGAAACTGGGCTTTGGGCTGTGCGGCTCCTTCTGTACGTTTGAAAAAGCCATGGCCGCCATGGAAGTTCTTTGGGCGGCCGGGTATGACATCCATCCGATTTTTTCCGAAACCGCCTACGAGACAGACACCCGATTCGGCAAAGCCGCCGACTGGGTGGCACAGGCCGAGGCGCTGACCGGCCACAAGGCCATACACACCATTGGGGGGGCCGAACCGATCGGCCCCAAAAGTCTGCTGGATATCTTGCTTGTCGCACCCTGCACCGGAAACACGCTGGCCAAACTGGCCTGCGGCATCACCGACAACTGCATCACCATGGCCTGTAAGGCACATTTACGTAATGAAAAACCGGTGGTGATCGCGCTGGCCACCAACGACGGTCTGGCCGGCAGCGCGCCCAACATCGGCCGGCTGCTGAGCCGGAAGCACCTCTATTTCGTCCCGTTTCGGCAGGACGATCCCAAACAAAAGCCGACCAGCCTCGTGGCCGATATGTCGCGGATCCCGGAGACGCTGGCCGCGGCCATGATCGGTCGGCAGATCCAGCCGGTCATGCTGTGAACTGAGAAGCAGGGGGTGTAGACAAAGGTCTACACCCTGGACGATTTGGCGGACGAACACGCCAAATCTGTCACTGTGGTGGGTGATTGAACGCGAAAGCGGGGGCTGGCCGCCCCCCTTTCACACTATCCCCCTGCCTGCTCCGTTTGCGTTTACTCGTTGTCGCCAGTCTGAGGCTTCGGACAATCAGTCCGGAGCCTTTGACTTGTTCGGCGGATAACGGAAGGGCATTCCTTTTTTTGCGGGACAGTGGTATACTGTCACAATACGGAGGAGTGGGGGCAGGGACATGGTAATTGATTTTCACGCACACTGTTTTCCCGAAGCCATTGCAGCGCGGGCCATCGCCACGCTGAGCAAGAACGCCGGCAACGCCATTCCCTTCACCGACGGTACGGTGGACAGCTTGCTCGGGGTCATGCGTGCGGCCGGCGTTGACGCCTCGGTCGTGCTGAATATTGCCACCAACGCCAAACAGCAGAAGAATGTCAACGATTTTGCCGGGCGCATCAACGCGACCGATATCATTGCCTTTGGCTCGGTGCACCCCGACGCGCCCGACGCGTTGGAGGAATTGGAGCGCATTAGGGACATGGGGCTAAAAGGCGTCAAGTTTCACCCGGACTATCAGGGCTTTTTTGTGGACGATCCCAAAGCCTTCCCCCTATACAAAAAGGCGGCCGCGTTGGGTCTGATTACCTCCTTCCACGCGGGCGTTGATGTGGAGTTCTATGAAGAGGTGCACTGCACGCCCGAGCGGTTGGCGCGTGCTCTGCCGCAGTTTGACGGCGCGCCGGTTGTCGCGGCGCATATGGGCGGTTACTTGATGTGGAGCGAGGCCGAACGGCATCTAGTGGGGCGGGACATTTACATCGACACGTCGTACAGCTACGGCCGCATGCCCTGCCGGCAGGCGCTCAAAATGGCGCGCGCGCACGGTACAGACAAAATGCTGCTGGGCTCCGATCTGCCGTGGAGCGGCATCGATCAGGAGATTCTGTTTGTGAAGAGCTGGGATCTGTCGCCGGATGAGGAACAGATGATCCTGGGGGGCAACGCAAAACGGCTGCTGGGGTTATAAAAACAACAAAAAAAGCACCCGGAAGCGTCACGCTTCCGGGTGCTTTTGGAAAGGTCTATACTCGTTCCTCCCGCTTGTCGGCGTGTCGAAAAATCACAAGCTTGGAGGCAGCATAGTTGAGAATCAACACCACAACGGTGAGTGCCGCCTTAACCAACAGATCGTTCCAACCCAGCTGTGAGTGAAGCACATGGAACCCGACGCTTTCGAAAATGGCAGTCAGAGCGCGTGCGGCGAAGAAGGAGCCCATCTCGCGAAGAAGGAGCCCCAAGCTGCGGCAATGAGAACGGAACACGAAAATCTTGTTGGTGATATACGCGAATATGATGGCAGATATGATGGCCATCATATTCGCGGGATCGTCGGGAAGGCCAAACGCGCGCGTAAACAAAACATAGAGTAAAAAGTTGACCGCCGTGGTCAAACCGCCGATGACGACATAGCGAATCAGCCTGAGAACCTCGGGATTCTTTAACAGGGCTTCAAGGCGCGTTCGGAGTCCGGGACGGGCGGATGGTTCTTTTTGTGTCAACGTGAAAAACCTCAATTCCGAGAAAATCTGAGATGCTCTGTGTACAATCCGACGCCCGCGGGCAAGATAGGAGGCGGAGGGATTGAATACAATGAAAACATTCAAAGCCAAAAGAGCAGTTCTGTGCGTAGCGTTCGCCCTGGTGTTCACCGCGTCGGCCGCGGCGCAGCCCGGCACATACACAGTGAAGGCCGGAGATAGCTTGTGGAACATCGCGGTGAATTATCAGATCGGGATCTCCGAGCTGATCGAGGCCAATCCGCAGGTCAAAAACCCGGCGCTGATCTATGTCGGACAAAAAATCAACGTCCCGAACATCGACGACGTGAAGAAGCTGGAGGAAGAGGTCGTTCGTCTGGTGAACGTGGAGCGCGCCAAGGTAGGACAGCCTGCGCTGACGCTCAATTGGGAGCTGTCCCGCGTGGCGCGGCACAAATCGCAGGATATGATCAACAAGAACTATTTTGACCATCAGTCGCCAACCTACGGCAGCCCGTTCGATATGATGAAAAACTTCGGTATTAAATATACCGCGGCCGGAGAGAACATCGCCAAGGGGCAGCCGACCCCGGCCAGTGTGATGCAGAGCTGGATGAACTCACCGGGACACCGCAGCAACATTGTAAGCTCGTCCTACAATCAGATCGGCGTCGGCGCGGCCAAGGACGCCAAAGGCAATCTGGTCTGGACACAGATGTTCATCAAGAAGGCCTAAGCAAACACCACAGCATTATACCACGAACCTACCCACCAGGCAATTAAAACAGGGGGCGGCCACACGGCCGCCCCCTGAACACAGTCAGACCCGATTTATTTGACGGTATACCCACCGCGAATGAATACGGTCACCTCATTCGAACACTTGAAGCCGCGCCCGTCCACCGTGCACATGTAGAGATGGTTTTTCTCCAATGCCTTTCCGTTGGCTAGGTCGCTGCCCGACGTCGTGTCGATGAGCCCCGGTGTATCGGTCGCTACGCAGGTGGCGTTGCCCAATCGCAGGAGGACTTCACTGCCCAGCGAAAGCGTTACCGTCTTGCCGCTGACGATGGTCACCTTCTTCATGGCCTCCGATGTGCCTGTAGCGGCTACGGCGGCGTTCTGCTTGGCGATGATCGCCTCGGCTACCATGTTGATGAAGTCGTCGGAGAAACTGCCGGAAGAGGCGGCGCCCAGCGAGGCGGCCAGCTCATCATAGCGCTTGGTCAGCTTGTCCGTATAGTCCTGCGTCTTCTGCGTAAGCGTGGTGTCGATGGTCTTGTTGAGATTGGGTGTGAGTACATTGCTTATGTAACTGACTGTGACCAGCGGATCATCCTTGGTGCCCTGTCCGGCGGCGATGGCCAGATAGCCGGTGAACGTGAGCGCCACCAGCAGGAATGAAAACAGGGTGATGATCCATCTCTTTTGTGCCATAAATATGTACCTCCCTAGCTATATTATTGTCAAGCCTCAAGCGCGCCGCGCGGGCAATCGTACGGCTCGCTCCGTGGGCGTCAAAACAGTCATCGCTGCGGCGCCATCTTGATTTAGCCGCCCGCTGCGCTCACTGTACTCCTTGCGCGTCGACTCGGCTCATCAATGTCAAGCCTCGTGACGGTCGACGGGCGGTCGCCTTTCGCCCTCCGGCTTATGAACCGGTCGCCCTGCGGGGCGCTGCGGTTCAAAACGCCCACGGACTCCAAGTCTCTCTGCCGACCTGCTCGGCTCTTCGGTATATGTAGAGGTTCCGGGTCAAGTGCCGGAACCCGAGAAAACAAGCGGGATGGCTTGTCCGTTGGACGGACGGTTACTCGGCGCCGAGACCAAGACTCACGGCAATCGCCGAATCGACCTGCTGCATCAACGACTCATCCAGACGGCCCATCTTCTCACGCAGCCGACGCTTGTCGATGGTGCGCACTTGCTCCAGCAGCACAACCGAGTCGCGGCTCAGCCCGTAAGAGCGAGCGGAAAGCTCGATGTGCGTGGGCAGACGCGCCTTGTTGATCTGGGATGTAATCGCGGCGGCAATCACGGTGGGGCTGTGCCGATTGCCAACATTGTTCTGAACGATCAGAACAGGCCGCATACCGCCTTGCTCACTGCCGACTACCGGACTCAGGTCGGCGTAGTAGATGTCACCCCGCTTGACGGGGGACGCCTCGACGGTGGGTCGAACCGAAATATTGGTCGTGACACCCGAACTGACAGAGAGTTCCACTGTTATGCACCTCACAGGAAATAAATGTGTCGCCATTATCATTCCCACAAGGCCATGTCAAATATACAGAGAAAACCAAAAAAAGGGATGGGCGCGATGCACCTTTTCGGCGAAGCGGCGCGCCGTATGAATCAGCGGATCTCTAATTTCCCGTGTTCAAATGATTGACCAAACCGACCTGCCGCCCCTCCTCCAGATAAACGCGGGGCACACGGCGTCCAACACCGCAGAGCAGCTCATAGGAGATGGTCTGCGCCCGGTCGGCCAGTTCGTCCGCCGTCAGCGACAGGCCTTCCGGCGTCGTGCCGAACAGTGTCACTTCATCGCCCGCTGAAACGCCTGGGATGTCGGTGACGTCGGCCATCAGCATATCCATGCAGACCCGGCCGACGATCGGCGCACGCCGGTCGCGCAGCAGGACGCTCGCTTGATTGGACAAAATTCGGGGATATCCGTCGGCATATCCGATGGCGACGACGGCGACGGTGCGGGGCGACGGCGCTGTGTATGTACGCCCGTAGCTGACCGTGTCGCCCGGCGCGACGGTCTTGACCTGCGAAACAGTGGCGCACAGCCGCATGGCCGGGGCCAGCGGGAAAGGAGACTCGCTTTTCCAATCGGGATTGAGCCCGTACAGCAGCAATCCGGTACGCACCATGTCCATGGAAGCTTTAGGATAGTGTATCACAGCGCCTGAGTTTGCGCAATGACATAACTCGATTTTTCTGCCGATTCTGTCGACCAAACCACGGCAAATGGCATCAAATGTTTCGATTTGCGAGAGCGTCAGTGGATCGTCGGGCGTCTCCGAGGCGGGCAGGTGGGTAAACAGCCCCTCCACCTCCAATCCGGGTGTCCGCGCAACCTCGGCCAACCGCGCCAGCGTCTCCTCGCCGCGCCAGCGAAACCCAAGCCTCGACATACCTGTATCCACTTTGAGGTGCACCTTGAGGGCTTGTCCGTCCCGTTCGGCGGCATGGACATAGCCCTGCGCCAGTTCCTCGCTGAACAGTGTCTGCGTCAGGTCGTAATCGCGCAATGTGGAAAAAAGAGAGGGCGGGGTATACCCCAAAATGAGAATGGGGGCGGCAATGCCCGCGGCGCGCAGCTCGAGCGCCTCGCCGATGTTGGCTACCCCCAGATACCGCACGCCCAGATCGGACAAAAGACGCGCCACCGTCACGGCGCCGTGGCCATAGGCGTCCGATTTGACGGCTGCCAGTACCGGAACCCCGACCCGCGCGCGGATGTTTTCGTAGTTCTGCGCGATGGCGGAAAGAGAGACCTCGGCCCAGGCCGGCATGAAACCCTGCTCCATGGTTTTTCAACTCCTCACAGGCAAAAGGGGGCAACAGCCCCCAGATACTTTGAGCATACTCTTGTTAGACTCATGTGCCGATATTTGTGTTCCTCGGTGGCTTTCGTTATAGAAACACCACCTGAGAAAACAACACCGACAGAACGCGTGTACCGTCGGCCATCATCTCGGCCCGAACCGGCGTGAAGCTTTCCTGTTCGACCCAGACGTGCTGCTCGATGGACACCTCCGAAACGGTCGACGTGAAGACAAAATGCAAAACATCCCGTCCGTCGAGGCTCTCCTTGCCCGCCGAGTCGAGATACCCCTCCGACCAGGTCTTGAGCATGGTGGGCAGCACATCGACCGGAGACAGCCCAGTACCGGGCAGCGCGCCGGTGTCGAGGATCATGCCGTCGTATTCCAGCTGTGTCTGTCCGGCCTCAATGGTGGCCCTGATACCGCGTACCGGCTCGGGCTCCATGATTTCAATGGTGCTCTTGCCGTCGCGCAGATAGTCGTAGCGCAGCGTGAAATCGTACACGCGGTCGCCGTAGTCCGCCGAAACGACCGCCTCCATGGTGGCCGAGCTCTTCTCTGAAATGAACGCGCGAAACGCCTCGGCCTCCTGTGGCGCGTCGGCGGAGGACGAGCAGGCGGACAACAGTCCGAGACAAAAGAGGCCCATCAGGAACCGTGCGATTTTGTGCGTCATAGCGGTTCTCCTTTGAAAAAATCAACCCTCAAAGCACAGCCGTATCGTCTCCGGCAGAACGCCGATAAGATCGGAGGGCGTGAAACCCCGCTCACCGAAACGTTCAGCGCCGAGATCCCCGGCCAGACCATGGAGAAAGACGGCGGCGGCGGTTACATCGGGCAGCGAGGCCTTCGGCCAGAGCTCGGGGGAGGCGCTGTATTGCGCCAACAACCCGACCAGAAGACCGGCCAATACGTCGCCGCTGCCGCCCTTGGCCAGCGCCGGCCCGCCCGAAGCATTGCGGTGAACCGTATCCTCTAGGGCAAGGCGGGAAGCGAAGCGCGCAGACCAGGCGGTGAGGGTGCCGGGACCCTTGCGGACGACGATTGTATCCGTGAATTGCGCCAGAGCGCAGGCGGCCGCCGCGCGGTCGGACAGAGACGTGTCGCCGCCCAGCCGGGCAAATTCACCGTCGTGCGGTGTGAGAATCAGCGGACAGCTCCGTTGTACAAGTATATGAGGGACAAAGGCGGTTATGCCGTCAGCATCGACCACAACCGGCTTGTCGGTGCGGCCAGTCAGCTCAGACACGAATGTGCCCATGTCCTTCGACCGCCCGATGCCCGGGCCGACCAGCACTGCGTCGCAGCGCGACAGCAAATCACCGGTTTCTCTTAAAGCTTGCGGCGCAAAGCGTCCGTCCTCGTCGGACAGCGGACGGCACATGACTTCTGGCGGCAGGGCCGGCGCAATCACAGGATACACCGACCGCGGCACACAGAGCGTGACAAGTCCCGCGCCCGAACGTGTGCAGGCGCTGGCGGCCAGCCGGGCGGCGCCCGTGTAGCCCACGCTGCCGCAGAACAGCAGCGCGTGTCCCATGCGCCCTTTGTGGACGCTGGGATCCCGGAGCGGTCGCATGGCCCGCAGAAAGTCCAGTTCAACGGTCACAGAATCCCCTCCCTGCGTTCAATGACAACAAAGGCCATGGCGAAGTCCCGATCATGCGTAATCGACAGATGGACGAAATGGGCGGGATCGGGATGACGAAAGCAAAAATAGGGCTGCCCTTCATTGGTGTGAGATACCCAATAGTCGTGAAAGGGAAGCGAGAACAGACCGCAGCCCAGCGCCTTGACGTAAGCCTCGCGGGCGCAGAACAATCCAGCGGCGGTGGCCGCGCGGTGGCCGGAAAAATCAATATAGGCGCGCTCTTCCGCCACGAAGACGCGCGCCAGAAAGTGTTCGTTTTGCACCAGCCGCGTCATGCGGGCGACGGAGAGCAGGTCGGTACCCACGCCGGCGATCATGACGGCCACACCTGACGGGAGACATACCGGCGCATAGACGCGAGCATTTTCTCATTGGGCTGAAAAATCAACAGGGCGCGTCCTCTGGGGATGTTGACAACGGCGAACATTCGCCCCGCGGCCTGCGGAGAGGACGAGGCGTCGAGATGCATGGCATATCCGCCCGGTTTCAACTGATTGGGCAGCGCATCCGCGACAGGCGCGAAAATATCGAAATCGTGACAGGAGCAAGTGAGAAGGGACCGGCGGGCACGTTTGCCCGCGATACGGTCGATGCTCAACTCGTCCTCGGTCAGAATGTATTCAAACTCAATATGCCGCCGGACAATGAATCGCCAGGCCAAAAAGAGGCCGACCAACAGAATGAGCGGGCAAAAGAGGACGGCGAGCTCGTCTTGGAGCGCCAAAAACGCCAACAACAGCGGGATGGCGAAAACGATACCACAGGCCAGGTAGGTGGAAAAGGTGGGCTTTCGGAGAACCATTTGCTCGCGATAGGTCTCATGACTCATAGATATCCCTCATTAAACCGGAGGGGAGGCCGACGGCCTCCCCCAACGGCAGGTTTCGATTTAGGTAACCGATGAATAATTAAGGCATGGTGATCCGGCGAGAAACTTTACGCACTGGCGAGGCGTAAAAACGCAGGAATGCTTTGTGCCTTTCAAGTTTTTGCAACGAAGTCAGGGCGAAAAAGGTCCGCCGAGGCGCCGTGCCGTATTGGTCATCGGTTACTCAGAATTATTGGGCCAGCTCGCGTTTCAGCGCGTTCAGGCGCTTCATCACGTCGTTGGCGCCGCGCCCGAAGTAGTCGTGCAGCAGACGGTATTCGGCGAAAATCCGGTCATAGAGCTTGACGTTGTCCGGGTTGGGCACAAAGGTCTTGGGACGGATATGCGCCATGACCTGGGAAGCTTCGGCCACCGTGTCGTAGCCGCCGGCGGCTTTGCCGGCCGCCACGGCGCCGAACAGCGCCGAACCGAGCGCGCAGGTCTGATCGCTGGCCGAGATCTTGATCTCGCGGTTGAACACATCGGCATAGATCTGCATCATGAAGGCGTCCTTGGCCGCGATGCCGCCGCAGGCATAGACCTCGCGGATGGGCACGCCGTTTTTCTCGAAGGTCTCGATGATTTCGCGCGCACCGTAGGCGGTGGCCTCGATCAGCGCGCGGTAGATTTCCTCGGGCTTGGTGAGCAGCGTCATGCCGACCATCAGGCCGGTCAAATCGGTGTCGACCAGCACGCTGCGGTTGCCGTTCCACCAGTCCAGCGCCAGCAGTCCCGACGCGCCGGGCAGACGGTCCTGCACCTTTTCACGCAGCAGCTGATGGATACTGATTTTCCGGGCGGCGGCTTCGTCATAGTACGAACCGGGCACGCAGTTTTCCACGAACCACTGGAAGTGGTCGCCTACGCAGGACTGTCCGGCCTCAAAGCCATACAGTCCGGACAGGATGCCGTCCTCGACGACACCGCACATGCCGGGGACTTCGCGCGGCGCTTTGCCCAGAATCATGTCGCAGGTGGAGGTGCCCATAATCATCAGCATGGCGCCCTCACCGGTGATGCCGACCGCCGGAACCGAGACGTGCGCGTCGACGTTTCCGACCGCCACGGCGGTGCCGGGCATCAGCCCGGTCAGCTTGGACGCATCCTCGGTGACGCAGCCGGCCTTTTCGCCGAGGTACGCGATGTCTTCGCCGATTTTTTCTTCAATGACGTTTTCCAGACGCGGGTCGAGCGCCTTGAAGAAGGCCTTGGACGGATAGCCCTCGCCCTTGGTCCACATGGCCTTATAGCCGGCCGTGCAGTTGGCGCGGGTCATCACGCCGGTCAGCTGCATGACGATCCAGTCGGTGGCTTCCATGAAACGATCCATGGCGTTGTACACCTCGGGCGCTTCGTCAAGAATCTGCCACAGCTTGGGGAACAGCCACTCGGAGGAGATTTTGCCGCCGTATTTCTTGAGCCACGGCTCGCCGCGCTCGGCCGCAATGGCGTTGAGGCGGTTGGCGTGCTCCTGAGCGGCGTGATGTTTCCATTTTTTCACGTAGGCGTGCTTGTTGCTTTTGAACTCGGGCAGGAAGCAGAGCGGGGTGCCGTCCATCTTGACCGGCAGGACGGTGCAAGCGGTGAAGTCGACGCCCACGCCGATGATGTCGTCGGCCGAGACGCCGGCCTGACGCATCACGTCGGGGATGGTGTTGGCCAATACATCCAGATAGTCCTGCGGATCCTGAACCGTCCAGTTGGGGGGCAGCTTTTCGCCGGTAGCGGGCAGGGTTTCTTCAATAAAACCGTGGGGATAGGGGAAAACGGAGGTCGCGACCTCACGGCCGGTGTCGGCCTCCACCAACAGGGCGCGGCCAGACAGGGAACCGTAATCGAGACCCAGTACGTACTTTTTGGACAAATGTCGTCATCCTTTCCGTGTGAAACTCGCGTCCGGCGGCAGCCGAAACGCGTTTTGTACAAATTTGCGCCTATTATATCAGAAGCCGACGGCAGAGGCAACACGAACTCAGGACAAACCCGGAAAAAGTCGCCGCCGACGGTGGTCACTCCGTTGCGGCATGAAAAACGGGCAGGAAAACCCTGCCCGCGAATAGAGAGATCATCGGCTGTCTAGCCGGGATTGAAAGCGCTGAAAACCTTGGAGGTGCTTTGGTTGTGCGGGCGGATGTTGCGGCGCAGACCAAACAGGCAGTCGGGGTCGCCGCGCGTCAGGCGGTTGACGCCTTTGCAGCAGATCAGTGTGGCTTGAAAACCGTCCTCACGGAGTATGCCGGCCGCCTCCTTGTCAAAGGCGCCGAAAGGGTAGGTGAAGGTATTGGCCGGCCGGCCGGTCATCTCAAGGATGCGCGTCTGTGTGTGCGTAACGTCCTCAGTCAGGCGCCGGCAGTAGGCGTCCGGCGCTTCGCCGGGACGCCGCAGGATCCCCTGCGCGCCGTTTTTTCGACCGTGCAGGTCATAGCTGTGATTCTGGATTTCCACCAGTCCGGAGTCACTCATCTCGCGGATCTGCGGCCAGATCATATGGGGATAGGTGATGTCGGTGCGCCCCTCGTTCGTGTAAGCATCGGTGATGCCGCCGATGACCGAGACGACGGCCTTCATGTCGTACTCCTTCAGCAGAGGGTAGACGTAGCGGTAGACGCTGTGGTCGCCGTCGTCGAAGGTGAGCACAATGGGCTTTTCGGGCAGCGGCGCGCCGTTGTGGACAAAGTCGATGAGCTCGGTCATGGTGACCGTATGATAGCCCTCCTGCTCAATGAAGAGCAGATCCTCCTCGAACTGGTTGGGCGTGATGGCCAGCTGCCCAAGCGACGGGCCGTGTCGCGTGATTTTGTGGTACATCAGAATGGGCACGTCGGCCTGCTCCGCGGACAGGGACTCCGGCACGGGGGATTCCGGCGGACAATCGGTGACGAGCGGAGGCTGGTCGGTAAGGCCTACGGCGGACATGAACATCGAGAAAACCAAAAGGAGGATGGAAAACAAGACGGCCGGAATCCGGCACATACTCAAACGCAAAGCAAAACACCTGCCTGGCTTTTTTAGGAACCGTTTGGCCTGTTCGGACATCGGCTACCTAGAGTAATGTGCGCGGTTTCCGGCAAAAGTATGAAGACACTTTTTGGATGATTGATTGCTTTTTGCAGTCGGCTCAGCGCTTGCGGCTGCGGATGAGGCGCAGGGCGCGCTCATATTTGCTGGTCAGATCGGCGGTCAAATTGTAGCGCTTAATCCAGTCGTTCAGCAAAACGAGTAGCGGGGCCGAATCGCCGAACAGCAGCTCGCATTCGACCTCGAAGAACAACTCGGTTTTGGTGTCGGCCTCCATTTGTCCGCTGTCGAAATCGACCTCAATCATTGTGTCGGACAATGACAACACGGTGCGGTGCCGCCGATAGGTCAACCGGCAGCGTTCGGTCAGCAGCGGCGACCACGCGCGCAATTCCTCCGGGCCGCCCTGCGCCAACAACCGGTCGATCGCCTCCTCCAGCGTGTCGGCCGGCGTGAACCACTCCTCACGCAGGAACAGACCGGCCGGGCCGCCCGAAATCGGCGTTTTGAGCGTGGCCACACTCAGTCCGTTTTCGCGGCGCAGACGCAGCGCCCAGGAACGCGCGTGCAGATCATGGGTCGGCGTGTCGTAATAGGACGCCTCCATATCAATAGCGGAAAAGGCCTCTTGTGCAAAGTCGGCGATGTAGGGGTCGACCATCACCTGCTCCATCACGTGTTGGCTGGGAATACGCAGCTTGCTCTCCAGCTCCAGCGGCATCATGTTTCCCTCATTTCCAGTGTGTCGGATTGTCAAAAAACGCGGTTTGCTAAATGCTGTGTTGGACACACATTGAATCGCAAGAGATTGGCTTACGCGAAAACAACAGTGAGACCTGCGGAAATAAAACCGCACGAGGCGTCACAATTTTGGGGCGGAGGGCGGCAATCGGGATGACGTTGACCGAAGCCCTTTGTCGGGAAACGGAGTTTCTCGACAAGCAAGCACAGTATACCGCAAATCCGCCGGTTCGACAAGGCGGACAACAGAAGAAGAGGGTTGGGAGATTATGTGACCCTGCCGACTGGAATCAGTGAAATTCGACACCACAATACCATATAATTCCATGTAGAGCGCCGGCGAATAGGGGGCGCGACGCCATCGGGGGGATGCTGCCATGCACAAGGCTGAGGAGAGAAAAATGAAGGGACGGGTTACCAAGCCCATATGGGTTCACATGCGGGCGTGGAGCCGGTCGCCCGGTGTTCGGCGCGCGGCCGGACTTGTTCTGCGCTTTGTCGTAGGATGGATTTTGTCCCAGGCGCGCGTTTTCGACCATTACGCGCCGTTCGGGGTGGGCTACGTCGCCGCCGTCGGTACGGGTGCGTCCGGCCTGTTCGGACTGATGGGGACGCTCACGGGCTACCTGTTTCTGTGGGAGGTTTCGGACGGGCTGAAGTACATAGCCATATCGGTGCTTGTTTTTGCGGCCGGCGTGATTTTTCGGGAGACAAAAAGCGCGCGCCGGAGCCTGTTTCTGTCGCTGGTCACGGTGGCGTCGGGGTTGTTTGTCGGGGTTGTGTTTCTGGCCGGCGAAAGCTTCGACTGGCAAAAGGTGCTGCTGCTGGCCGTGGAGTTGATCCTGATGAGCGGCTCGGGGTACTTCTTCCGCATCGCCATGGAGAGAAAGCCGGTCAGGGAGGCGGAACCGCCGGATACGAGCACGAAACGGCTGGTCAGCGTCCTGATTCTGACGGCCTGTCTGTTACTCAGTCTGACCGGCGTGACGCTGTTCGGACGATTGTCGCTGGCGCGGCTGTTGAGTTCAATGCTCATTCTGCTGTTCGCCTATCAGAACGGCATCGCCGGCGGGAGCGCGGCGGGACTGTCGTTGGGGATGGCGCTCGACCTGTCGGGCGGGACGCCCTTCTTCAGCATGGCCTATGGCGCTCCGGGGCTGTTGGCCGGGATATTTGCTCCGGCGGGACGCTTCCTTTGTGCCTGCGCGTACGTGGTGACCGGCGCGGTGGCCGTACTCTGGACCTCGGATGAGGCCCTAAGATTCAACATGCTGATCGAGACTTTCATCGTTTCGGTGGTGTTCATGATCCTCCCCGATTCGCTGATGCGGCGGCTGCCCTTTGCGCCGGAACCGCAAGAGGAGTTGCTGCCTCGTGTGAAGCGCGGACGGGAGATCATGGAAAAGCGGCTGGAGGCGTCGGCGCTGGTCATGAAAGACATCTACGACGAGCTGGTTACCACCTACGACACGCCGCCGCGCAGACCCGAGGAGGATGTGGCGCTGGTCTTTGACCGTATGGCCGACCGGGTGTGCCACAAGTGTGTTTTGCTGGGCGCCTGCTGGGATCGGGAAGCGAAAATCACACTGGAGGCGCTGACCGAGGTGACGGCGCGGATGCTGGAGAAGGGGAGTGTCGAACCCAATGATTTCCCGGTAAGCTTTTCTGGCCGCTGTCTGAATTATCAGCGGCTGGTGGGCGTGGTCAACGAAGAGCTGACCGCCATGACCTATCGGAAACAGTTTGGCGCGCGGCTCAGAGAAAGCCGATTGCTCGTATGTCAGCAATACGCCGAGGTGGCTAAAATGCTGCACCGGTTAGCCTATGAATTTGAGGAGACGCCTATTTATGAACACGAAAAGGAAATCCAGTTGGACAAGCTATTCAAAACCATGGCGATCCAAGGCAAACCCATGGTCTTCCGTGATCGGCGTCACAGGCTTCACGTGGAGATCGAGGGGGAGAATCTGGAGGCACTTCGGGAGGAAACGGGACATCTGTCCAAGCTTCTGGGCGTCCCCCTCGGGGAAGCGCGACGGGAGGCGCTAACGCACGGCGAGCGGCTGATCTTTTTGGAGACGCCGCCCTATTTCCCCAGTCTCGGTCTGGCGGCTATGAAGAAAAAAGGCCAGTCGGTCAGCGGAGACAGCGTATCCTATGTCAAAACCGACGACGGCAAGCTCTATTTGATGCTGTCCGACGGGATGGGCAGCGGAGAGCTGGCCGCGCGCGACTCCAAGCTGGCGCTGAAGATTTTGGAGCGGTTTCTGGCCGCCGGCATTTCGCCCGAGACGGCGCTCAAAACGCTCAATTCAACCCTGCTGCTCAAGGGAGAGGATCCCATGGGCTTCATCACGATGGATCTTTTGATGTTCGACATGATGACCGGACAAGCCTGTTTCTACAAGTTCGGGGCGGCGCCGTCTTATATCAAATCGGGCCGGAGAATCAGCCGCATCACCACCTCTTCGCTGCCGGTCGGCCTGGATGCGGGCGGGTTGGGCAAACCGCTCGACATCACCCGTATGGCCGTGGGATACGGTCAGATCGTGGTGCTGGCAAGCGACGGAGTGGCCGACGTGGAGGAGGATGGCTGGCTGACGGCCGTTATGAATGATTGGGGCGCGGGCTCACCCAAGGAAATGGCCGAGCAGATCATTCGGCAGGCCGCGCAAAAAAACGGAGGCGGCGACGATATGACTGTGATGGTGCTGCGTGTGGAGAAGGGCAAGGAGAGAGCGTCGCTGGCCATAGAGGAAGAAGGCCATGGCGTGTCATAACCAAACATGTATATTTTTCCCATACCGCGGGGAGACTGGAAAAGGATTGCAATACTTCGGTCATCACGCCAAGTGGGGGAGAGACAGGACATGGTCAAGGGCGTTTCCAAGAGAGTCGTCGTGGTACGGTTTCCGGACACAAGGGTATTTGAGCAAGCCATCTTCATTGTGCGGGAAGACGGCGCGGCGCGGCACGGCATCAGCGCCGACAACGTGCTGCACGAGGCCTGCAAAATCGCCGACGGCTATGTGCAGCGCAATCGCCGGCTACCCAAAAGGATGCGTTTCCCGCCGCCGGTGTATCTGAGCCTCGGCGCGGCTGTGACCGGTTTGGCCTGGTTGTTGAGTGTGCTGTTGCATTGATACGCGAAACAGAGTCGGGGCGCCCGCATCATTTGCGGACGCCCCGGTTTATATCAAAGTTGGCTAGTTAAAAAACGCGTCGTGAACGGCCTGATAGGCCGCGTCGCTGTCTTTGATGTCGATGAGCACCGAGACCTTGATTTCACTGGTGGAAATCATCTG
>JAVBPF010000009.1:0-3854 GCA_031549735.1 Oscillospiraceae bacterium | reverse complement strand
GACGGTCCGCCGACCGCAACGAGCACAAACACCACAACATCGCTCGACGCATGATCGAGCGCGGCGGCCGCCGGGACATTTTCCTCGGCACGCGGGAGTGTCAGGGCTACGTGGAGCCCTGTGTGTTCGGCGAGGGGGCGGGCTGCTACGACGCGGTAAACGAGTTGTCCTTCGGCCTGACCTACCACGGGATTACCTATGCCGACGAGGCCTATTCCGAGGAGACCAAAGGAAAAATGACGGCGCGCTTCTGGACGCCGGTCATGCGCCGCGGCGTCGTCGAATTTGCCGCGCCGGAGGATTGCCCGGTGACCCGTGTGGTGCGGGACATGGATAGTAAACCGTTCGGCGAGGAGCTTGAAAACTTTCAGAGCGTTGACGCGCTGGCGGAGGTGTTGTAGATGGGATTGCTGCAGGCGGCCTACCGTACCTACGAAAACCACGCCGCTCGGGCCGGGGTGTCCGAGGAGGGTCAGGAAGCCCTGCTGCCGCTGTCGCACATGGTGATGAAGGCGCAGCTTGAGGTGTCGATTGCCCCTGAAGGGGTGATCCAGAGCGCCAGGAGGGTCGACAAACAAGAAGCCAACACGTTGATCCCGGCCACCATGAAATCGGCCAATCGCGTGGGAGACAACGATTGCGCACACCCGCTGAGCGATCAGCTCCGCTATCTGGCGCCGTTTGGCGGGACAAAGTTTTCCGCCTACGTCGAACAGTTGACCGAATGGGCGGAATCAGAATACACCCATCCCAAGGTGCGGGCCATTTTAGATTACATCCGTAAGGAAACGCTGCTCGACGACCTGGCGGCGGCCGGCCTGATCACGCTGAAAGAGAACGGGTCGTTGGGTGATGGGAAAATCGAGGGGAACCCATACGAGAAGTGTGTGGTGCGCTGGCGCGTCATTCCGGAGACCGAGGGCACGTGCTCGGCTTGTTGGGAGGACGCGTCGCTGTTCAAAAGCTTTTCGGACTACTACGATTGTAAGTGTAAAGAGATAGACCGCGCGCTCTGCATGATCACCGGGCAGGAGGACATCATGTGCGAGGCGCATCCCAAAGGCACGGTGCGCATCAGTCACGGCGCCAAGCTGATCTCGGCCAACGACAGCTCGGGGTATACCTTCCGTGGCCGTTTTACCGAGGCGAGGCAGGCGGTAAGCGTGGGGTACACGGCCTCCCAAAAGGCGCATAGCGCGTTGCGCTGGATTGCGGTCAATCAGGGCGTGATTCAGGGCGGGCGCACCTTCCTGTGCTGGAACCCGGAGGGTAAGACGGTGCCGGCGTCGGCGATCTTCGGGCTGAAAAGCGAGAAAACCGCCGACTTCGTGAGCTACAGGCGCAAGCTGCTGCAAACCATTGGCGGCTATCGGCAAGCCCTTGCCGACACCGATGACGTGGTGGTGGCGACGCTGCAGGCGGCCACCACCGGACGCCTGTCGGTCACCTACTACAACGAGCTGAAAGCACCGGACTTCTGGGAACGTATCACGCACTGGTATGAGACCAGCTGTTGGCCGACCGACGGATTCGGGTTACAATCCCCGCCGCTGAAGCAGATTGTGGACTATTCCTTCGGTACGCAGCGCGATTCTTGGATGGAGACCGACGAGCGCGCCCTGGGCGAACACATACAGCGGCTGCTGCACTGTCTGGTCGATCGCCAGCCGGTGCCGACCGATATGGTGCGGGCGCTGACGACACGGGCGGGCAACCTGCAGATCTACAAGGGCAATATGCGCGAGCGGTTGCTTTCGACCGCCTGCGCGATGATACGAAAGAATAGAACAGACACGAAAAAGGAGGAATGGACCTTGGCGCTGGACACAACCAACACAGACCGCAGCTATCTTTTCGGGCGCTTGCTGGCCGTGGCCGAGCAGGTGGAGCGCAGCACCTATGATTTCGGGGAGGAGCGCGAGACCAACGCCATCCGCCTGCAGTCGGTGTTCACGCAGCGGCCGCTGTATGCCTGGCGGCTGATCGAGGAAAAGCTCGCCCCCTATTTTGCGCGGCTTGCCCCGCCGTTGCGGCACTACTTCAAGAGCATGATCGGAGACATTGCGGACAAGCTTCCGCCGGTTGACAATTCCGATCTGACAAAGAGATTGGATGACGTCTATCTGCTGGGCTACTATCACCAGCGCGCGGCCATGACGCGCAAAAAAGAAACAGGCAACGACTCACAGGACATAACGAAGGCGGAGGGTAACGAAGAATGAGTACATTGAAAAACAAGATCGACTTTGTGGCGCTGGTCTCGGTGAACATGGCAAACTCCAACGGCGACCCCTTAAACGGCAACCGCCCCCGTACCGACTACAACGGTTTCGGTGAAATCTCCGATGTGTGCGTCAAGCGCAAAATCCGCAACCGGATGCAGGACATGGGCCAGCGTGTGTTTGTACAGAGCGACGAGCGCAGCGATGACGGCTGTAAGAGCTTGAGCGAACGCGCGAAGACGGCGCTGGACAAAATCAAGGATCGCGACGAATACGCGAGCCTGGCCTGTGAGACCTGGCTCGACGTGCGCACCTTCGGTCAGGTGTTCGCTTTCAAATCGAACGAAAAGGAAGGGGTCTCGGTCGGTGTGCGCGGCCCGGTGTCGATCCATCAGGCGGTGAGCGTATCGCCGGTGGAGGTGCATTCGATACAGATCACCAAGAGCGTCAACGGGGAGCCGGTTAAGGGAGGAGCGGACAAGAAGTCGTCGGACACGATGGGCATGAAGCACATGGTGCGCTTTGGCCTCTATCGCATCAAGGGCTCCATCAACGTGCAGCTGGCCGAGAAGACCGGCTTTACCGACGAGGACGCGCTGCTGGTCAAGGAATGCCTGCGCACCCTGTTTGTCAACGACACATCCTCGGCGCGTCCCGACGGTTCGATGGAGGTCGTCAAGCTCTACTGGTGGCAGCACAACTGCCCCACCGGACAGGTCTCTTCGGCCAAGGTGCACCGCAGTGTAAAGGTGAGCCTCAAGGAGGGCGTCGACGTTCCGTCAAGCGTGGATGATTATGACATCACGCAGGAGGAGTTGCCCGGGTTGGCCTGTGAAGTGAGCGATGGCCTATAATGAAGAGGAGTTCCTCCAGCTGTCCGGATTGCAGCACTTCCGATTTTGCCGAAGGCGCTGGGCAATCATCCACATTGAAAACCAGTGGGCCGAAAACTTCCGTACGGTCGACGGGGCTCTGATGCACAAAAACGCGCATGATCAGGGCTTCCGAGAGACCCGCGGCGACCGCCTCATCACGCGCGGGCTGCCGATTTACTCGCGCGCGCTTGGATTGTCGGGCGCGTGTGACGTGACCGAGTTTCTCCGCGACGACGGTGGCGTGACGCTCAACGGGCGCGAGGGCACATGGCGTCCCTACCCGGTGGAATACAAACGGGGCGCGCCCAACGAGCGCAGCGGCGACCACTGGCAGTTGTGCGCCCAGGCGCTGTGTTTGGAAGAAATGCTGTGCTGCGAAGTCACCGAGGGCGCGCTCTTCTACGGCGAAACGCGCCGCCGGACCGTCGTGACTTTTTCAGAGGAACTGCGGGATGAGGTGCGCGCGGCAGCGTTTGAAATGCACGAGCTGCACCGAAGGGGGTATACGCCCCGGGTCAAGCCGTCCAAGTCGTGCAACGCCTGTTCGCTGAAGGAGCTTTGCCTGCCGAAATTGCTCAGCCGGCGCGCCGTGTCGGCGTACTTGCGGGAAGGGCTGGGAGAGCGTTTGGAGGGGAACGGATGAAATCCTTGCTCAATACCCTGTTCGTCACGTCGGAGGACGCCTACCTGTCGCTGGACGGCGAAAATATCGTCGTCAATCGCGAGCGAGAGGAGGTCGCGCGGTTCCCCTTCCACA
>JAVBPF010000048.1:0-59542 GCA_031549735.1 Oscillospiraceae bacterium | reverse complement strand
TTCGGCCTTGGATGGGCTCTCACCGGCACAGGTCGCCGGGCTCAAGCTCAGCAAATCTCAAAAACGGGAGTTTCCGCTCGTCGCGTGAAAGAAACCTTCGGCTGATGGCGCTAATCTTTCATCTTTACTTTACACTGCCGTAAGCACTGATTAAATCAACAATGTAGCGCGGCGAGAATTTTTCCACACTGGCAAGGCGCAAAACCGAAGGAATGCTTTGTGCCTTTTAAATTCTTGCAACGCCGCCGGGGGGCAAAAAGGCCACCGCGATGCTGTGGGGCATTTGATCAGGGGTTACCAAGGCAAAAGACCGCCGGTCAGCGCGGAGACGTTTTCCAGGCCATGCTGTACACAATACGCCTCAAGTCCGTCAATGACCTGAATCGGCGCCTCCGGCTCCAAAAAGAGCGCGGTACCCACAGCCACGGCGTCGGCGCCCGCCAGCATCAGCTGCACGGCGTCGGACGTGCTGCGTACGCCGCCCATGCCCAGAATCGGCAGCTTCACGGCGCGGCGCACCTCATAGACGCACCGCACGGCGACCGGCAATACCGCCGGACCGGACAGTCCGCCGATGTTGTTGTACAGGATCGGGCGTCTTGTCTCCACATCGATCCACATGCCGGTCAGCGTGTTGATCAGCGAAAGCGCGTCGGCGCCCGCCGCTTCAACACGCCGGGCGATTTCGGCCATCTGCGACGTGTTGGGCGTCAGCTTGACCATGACTGGCGTCATACCGGCCTCGCGTTTGACCGCTGCGGTAACCGCCGCCGCCATATCGGGATCGACCCCGAAGGTAAGGCCGCCTTCCTTTACATTGGGGCAGGAGATGTTGACCTCGAGCATATCCACACCCGCCTCCGAAAGCAGCGCCGCCAGCTGCGCATACTCCTCCACCGTGTTGCCCGACAGGTTGGCAATCACTTTTACGTCGAAGCCGCGCAGAAAAGGCAGCTCATCTCGCACGAACGCGTGAACACCGGGATTTTGCAGCCCGACGCTGTTGAGCATCCCCATCGGCGTTTCGGCGATGCGCGGAGGCGGATTGCCCTGCCTGGGCGACAAGGTGATTCCCTTTACACAGATAGCCCCCAAACGGTTCAAATCGAACCGCAAACTATACTCCCGGCCAAATCCGAAGGTGCCGGAGGCCACGGCGACCGGGTTTTTCATGCTCATTCCGGCCATATTTACCGACAAATCAACATATTTTCCGGCGTTTCCCGACACATTATTACCTTTCGTCATATGTCCCAGATCACCTCCGACGCGTCAAAAACCGGCCCGTCCTTACAAACGTGCGCAAACCTCTGACCCTCACCGTCACGCAGCGCGATGGCACAGCCGAGGCACGCGCCCAGCCCGCAGGCCATACGCTCCTCCATCGACACCTCGCACACGACGCCAAATTCCGCACAGACACGGGCTGCCGCGTTGAGCATCGGGCGCGGCCCGCAGCACAACACGCGGCCAAAAGACGCCTCGCTCAAACGCCTCTTGAGCGGCGCGTCGACAAAGCCGCGCTCGCCCAGACTGCCGTCATCACTGCACAGGGTAAGGCGCTTTGTGGCCCGGGCGAAGTCTTCGGTCAAAAAACTGCGCTCAGCCGACCGATAGCCCAGAATGGCCTCGGCCTTCCCCTCGCACCGCCGCGCAGCCAGCAGCAAGGGAGGGATGCCCAGTCCGCCGCCCACCAACAGCGTGGGAAGCGCTTCGGGTTTGGCGGTGAAGCCCCGTCCGAGCGGATAGAGCAAATCAATCGTGTCGCCCGGTCTGCGCTCCGCCAGATAGCGCGTCCCTCCGCCCTTGACTTCAAAGACGAGCCGTACGCGGTCGCCTTCAACGTCACAGAGGCTGATGGGGCGTCGCAGCGTATGCTCCTCGCCACAGCGAAGATGCGCAAACTGGCCGGCACGCGGCGGGCGCGACGGCCAGTTGAGCTGCAGCCAGAGATCGAAGATGGAAGGGGCCAGCGCGGTACAGGATAAAACGGTCGCGGTCATAATCTCACCTGTTCGGGTAGACGATGATTCAGCGTCTACTCAAAATACATAGAGCTCGGACAACACCACTTCAGGATAGGTGTCCCCGGCATAGGTCGACAAAATCGTTATGGTAATGGTGTCGGTGCTGATGCTCTCCCCAAAACGCAGCGCCTGCCATAATCCGGCGGCGGAATAGCCCGCATCGGCTAAGGTAAACGTCTTGGTTTTCCCCCCGCCAAAATCCACACGGATCTCTTTCGCACGGCCGCTTCTTATGTAAGAAGCCCCGTCTTTGCCGTCGCCATTAAGAATCGACATCCCGCTGATCGAGGCTGATGTCTCCAACGTAAGGGTCAACGACTGTCCGCCCCCACCGTCGCCGGAGTCACTGCTCCAACCGGTAAAAGCTCGTCCGTCGATCAGCGTGTCGGGCAGGTAACTATACCCGTCCCGGTCAGCAAGCGCGGAGCTGGCATCGGCCGCAATCACCCGGGGGAAGTCACCGATTTCCATCAGCGATATAAGCCGGGAGGCAAAATACTGGGCATTGGCGTTGGTCTGCGTCTCCGCCACATATTGCGCCAATAACTCAGAATAACCGGAACGTTCGGTGAACACATTGTAAAACACTTGCTGTCCGCCGCTCGAAAGCGCGGTTTTTTGGAAAAAATCATAGCTTTGTCCCGCTGTTCCGGAAGGTTTCCAAATGACACCGTCGTCTTTGGCGTAGAGGGTGGTTCCGTTGGTATAGGCGCTGGTCGACAAGCCGGAAAGCCCCAAAGACTCCCGGAGAATCGTCTCCATTTCGGCGGCAGGGATGAAATAACCGCCATCGTTGGCCGCAAAGCGTTTGGTGGGCTGAATCCCGGCAATGGCACGCTGAAGGAAATCCGACAGAAGCGCTTTGGCCGGCGGTACTCCAACATCAAAAGACTCGCCAAGCAGCGGGGCGCACATCATCATTTCATTGGCTGTACTGAGAGGGTAGACACTGATGGGTGAGGGCGAAATCGGCTCACGGGTGACAGCACCGCCGTCGGAGGGGGAAACGGGCGGTGTCTCCATGACTTCCGGCGAAGCGGATACGTCCGGCACAAGCGACACCTCTGGCGGTGTAACAAACCCATCGTCCTCACCCGAGGGCGGCGCAGAGTTCAACAGCTCATCCGGATCGGGCGAAGGAACGACCGTGTTTCCCTTTGGCTGGAGCAGAACAAACAGCAGAATCAACAAACCGACGGCCAGCGCCGCGCCGCCGGAGGCCAGCCAGACGGTTTTCTTGGACGGCCCGACCCGCTCCTTGGGCGATTCGCCGCCCTCAGGGTACCCGCCGTAGCCGCCCGACGCCTGGTTGTCATAGCCATAATTCGGGTCGTAGTTATTGAAGTCCCCATATCGGCCCGGTTGGGCACCGCTGCCGTACAGGTCGCTCTGCGTCTCGGCGAAGCCGTCGTCCGGACGGCTTCCGTCCTCCGGCGCGAAATTGGGGTCAAAATAGTCGGGGCCAACGGATACATGGTCACGCGGCTCAGCGCCAGGCCCGTTAAGCTTTCGCGTTTCGTCGCCGATCTCCACCGGCGCATGGCAATGTACGCAGTACAACGCCACATCCGGTATCGACCGTCCGCAGTTTCGACAAATCATGTGCTAAGCCTCCCTCAATGCTGTCATTGAGAAACATTGTTCACTCTCTGTGTTGGCGCGATTGCCAATGCGGCCACATCTCCAACTCGGCGACGCATCCAACCCCACGCATTCCTTGCGTTGTGCAGACGAATTTACTTCGCCGCGTCTCCCGTCCTTTTGCAAAAAACGCGCGGAGCCCGACCGCCGCAGCGGTTGGGTTCTTGCTCTTCCGATTTTTGCAAAAGAATGGTGATCCATTCGATTGGGGATTCACTTCCCAATCGAATTTCTTTGCGAGATCCGCAGATCGAGATCCCCCCTCACGTAACGAAAAAACATTTCGTTACATGAATCACAGCGTCGTGATATCCACCATCTCGCAGTCGGAAAGCTTCATGTCGCTCTCGAGGCAGCGCAGCAGCGCCGCCGTCGTATCGAGCGAGGTCAGGCAGGGAATGCCGCGCTCGACGGTCAGCCGCCGCAGCTTGACATCATCCTGCGAGGGCTTGCGGCCGGGCGACGAGGTACAGACCAGATAGTCAATCGCGCCCGAGGAAATCAGCTCGTTGGTGGCGGGACTCCCCCCGCCTATTTTATTCACCGGTTTGTTGACGATGCCATGTTCTTTCAGAAGCCCCGAGGTTCCGGCGGTGGCATAGAGCGAGAAACCCAGCGCCGCGAAACGGTCGGCCAGTCCGATCACTTCCTGCTTGTCTGAATCCTTGACCGAGATCAGCACGCCGCCCTTGCGCTTCATCTGTGTTCCGGCCGCCAAAAAGCCCTTGAACAGCGCCTCGGGGAACGTGGATGCCAGCCCCAACACCTCGCCGGTCGACTTCATCTCGGGGCCGAGCTGTGTGTCGACGTCGTGCAGCTTGGCAAAGGAGAACACCGGCACCTTGACCGCCACCCGCTCGCTCTTCTTGTAGAGACCGGTGCCGAAGCCCATGTCCTTGAGCTTCTCGCCCAACAGGCAGCGACAGGCCAAATCGACCATCGGCACGCCGGTCACCTTGCTGATATACGGCACGGTGCGCGAAGACCGCGGGTTGACCTCGATGATATAGATCTCGTCGTTGTACAACACGAACTGGATGTTGACCAGTCCGGATACGGCCAGCGCTTTGGCGATTTTTCCGGTTACCTCGACCATGCGCTCGATGTGTTTGTCCTCCACCGTCAACGGCGGATACACCGAAATGGAGTCGCCCGAATGCACACCGGCGCGCTCGAGATGCTCCATAACGCCGGGAATCAGGATGTCGTCGCCGTCACAGATGGCGTCGACCTCCAGCTCGCGTCCGGCCAGATACTTGTCAATCAGAATGGGATGCTCCTGCGCCACACGGTTGATGATGGACATATAGCTGCGAACGTCGTCGTCCGAGTGCGCGATGTTCATGCCCTGACCGCCCAGCACATAGGACGGCCGCACCAGCACCGGATACCCCAGCTGCGACGCCGCCCGCACGGCCTCCTCCTCGGTAAACACCATGTCCCCGGCCGGCCGGTCGATGCCGCACTCGTTCAGGATGTCGTCAAACTTCTCGCGATCCTCGGCCGCGTCGACGCTCCAGGGCGGCGTGCCCAGGATTTTAATGCCCGCCGCGTGCAGCCCGGCCGTCAACTTGATGGCGGTTTGCCCGCCAAATTGCACGATGACGCCGACCGGTTTTTCGACCTCCAGCACGTCCATCACATCCTCAAGGGTCAGAGGCTCAAAGTAGAGCCGGTCGGACGTGTCGGCGTCGGTTGAAACCGTTTCGGGGTTGTTGTTGATGATGATGGCCTCGTATCCGGCCTGTTGCAGCGCCCAAACACAGTGTACGGTGCCGTAGTCGAACTCGATGCCCTGGCCGATGCGGATCGGCCCGGCGCCGATGACCACCACGCTGGGCTTGCCCGACGCGACCGCCTCGTTCTCGGTGTCGCTGGTCGAGTAAAAGTAGGGCGTTTGCGCCTCGAACTCGCCGGCGCAGGTATCGACCATTTTATACACAGGGCGTGTTGTGTGGAGATTTTCATCGCCCGACAAACGCTTGATGAGCTGATTGGGGAACCCGTAGCGCCGCGCCAACTGATAGATTTCAGGCGTCACCTTCTCGCGTTTGAGACGACCCTCCACGTCGACAATACGCCGGATGCCGTGCAAAAACCAGCGGTCGATCATCGTGTCCCGATGCAGCCGGTCGACGTCGCTCGTACCGCGCCGCAGCATTTCGGCCACCACAAACAGGCGCAGGTCGGTCGAGCGCGCCAATTCTTCCTTGAGCTGCGCTTCGGAAAGCGAGGATACGGCCGGATGCACAAGGCAGTCGACGCCCAATTCGGCCGAACGCACCGCTTTCATCAGCGCCGCCTCGAACGAGGAGCCCAGGCTCATGACCTCGCCGGTAGCCTTCATTTGGGTGCCCAGCTGCCGGTCGGCATAGACAAACTTGTCGAACGGGAACCGGGGGAATTTGACCACAAGGTAGTCGATTGCCGGCTCAAAGCACGCATAGGTGCAGCCGGTGACACGGTTTTTGATCTCGTCCAGCCCATAACCCACCGCGATTTTTGTGGCCACGTGGGCGATGGGGAATCCGGTGGCCTTGGAGGCCAGCGCCGACGAACGCGACAGCCGGGGGTTGACCTCAATGACGGCATATTCGGTGCATTCGGGATGCAGCGCAAACTGGACGTTGCAGCCGCCCTCGATTTCCAAGGCCGAAATGATGTTGACCGCCGCGGCGTGCAGCATGGCGTTCTCGGCTTCGTTCATGGTCTGCGCGGGCGCCACCACGGCCGAATCGCCGGTGTGTACGCCGACCGGGTCGATGTTCTCCATCGAGCAAATGGTGATGACGTTGCCCTTATGGTCACGCATGACCTCGTATTCAATCTCTTTCCAGCCCGAAATGTTCTTCTCGATCAGCGCCTGACCGACACGGGAGGCCTGCAGCCCGCCCTCGGTGATGAGCCGCAAGGTGTTGTCGTCAAAGGCTTTACCGCCGCCGCTACCGCCCAGCGTATAGGCCGGCCGGACAATGAGCGGGTAACCCGCTTCGGTAGCAAAGGCCAGCGCGTCGTTCACGTTGTCCACGACACGCGACAGCACAATGGGTTCGCCGATGCGCTCCATGGTGTTCTTGAACAGTTGGCGATCCTCGGCGTTTTTGATGGCCTCCGGCTTGCAGCCCAACAGACGTACGTTGTGCTTGGTCAAAAAGCCCTCCTCAAAAAGCTCCATGGCCAGGTTGAGTCCGGTCTGTCCGCCCAGCGTGGGCAGCATCGAGTCGGGTTGTTCCTTGAGGATAATGGCCTTGACCGCCTCGGCTGTCAGCGGCTCCAGATAGATGTGATCGGCCATGGCCTGATCGGTCATGATGGTGGCCGGGTTGGAGTTGATGAGCACGACCTCGTAGCCCTCTTCTTTGAGCGCTCGGCAGGCCTGCGTTCCGGCATAGTCGAACTCGGCCGCCTGCCCAATGACAATGGGACCCGAACCGATGACAATGACTTTTTTAATATCCTCTGACCTTGGCATGATATCCTAACCCTTCTCTCCGTATAAGTCGGCGCGGCGCCAAAGCGACGCCGCGATTCAGTTTCCCACAAAAGCGCGGCCGCCTCCGGACAACCCGCCGCGCACCGTTTTCTCAGCGCTTCATCCGCGAACAGAACTCGTTGAGCAGATGTCCGCCCGCCGCGGCGGAAAGCGACGCGGGCTGATAATAGGCGCCCAGCACCGGCGCGTTCTTCCACGCCAGGCCCTCGACCGTATGGTCGTTGCCGTTGGTCATGATGATGTCGCAGCGCGACTTGTCGGTCTTCTCCGGCTGCATCGCCCGGTCATGCATCTGCCGCGTGATGGCGGTGCGCCCCGAGCGGTGATCGAACACCGGCTGATTGGCGCCCCAGTGCCCAAAGGGCAGGACTTCCTCCTGAAAACCCTCGGCGGCCAGCAGGCAACGAAAACCAAGCCCCAGCCCCAAAACAGGCAGACCGGACGCCATAACACCGTGCAGCCCGTCCAGAAACGCCTGGTCGCCCGGCTCACCGGGCCCGTCAGGCAGCACGAGGCCGTGATAATCGCCCGCGGCGACACGGGCAAAGCAGTCGTCGGGAGGCAGCAGGGTAATCTCAAGACCCAGGCGGGCCAGAAGCAGCGACAGCTTGCGCGATGAGCCAAAATCGCAGAGCGCGACCTTGAACACCGGATCCTTGACCATCCGCACGGTGGTCGGCTCGCTCACCGCCGCCGGATAGGCGCACTCCGGCTCATACTGCGCGATCTGGAAGGACAGCGCCTGCCAACCGGTGAAGCCGGGTGTGGTGCAAATGGCCGCGTTTTGCGGGCCGCTCCGGCGCAGATGACGCGTAAGGGCGCGCGTATCGATGCCCGAAATGGCCGATACCAGATTGCGTTTCAGAAAATAGTCCACCGTCTCAACCGAGCGCCAATTGGACGGCGTCGGACAGATATCCCGGACAATGAGTCCGCGGGCGTACACCTTTCCCGACTCGCAGTCCTCGGTGTTGACGCCGTAGTTGCCGATGGACGGATAGGTCATGCAGTAGATGCGCCCGCTGGAAGCCGGGTCGGTCAGCAGCCCCAGATAATCGGCCATGCCGGTAAAGGGACGGAGCTGTCCCACCGAAACGCCGGGAACACCGAAGGCCTCTCCCTCGAAGCGGGTGCCGTCCTGTAACAGTAATATGGCTTTGGACATAGGCTGTGACTCCATTCTATCTCGAACTTCGTGAGAGCGGCTCACGATGGCAATTCTAGAGACAATTGATGTGGCGGCTCAGCGCCTCGCGCATGTTGAGCACCTCGGCGCGGGCGGCCTCCTTGAAGCGGTCGGGCTCATTCGCCTTGCCCCAGGCGTGCAAAATGGCGCGCGACGAATTGATGATCGCGCCGCGGCCCAGCTCGTCAAAGGCATGAGAACAGTCGCGGGCGTCGGCGCCCTGCGCGCCATACCCGGGGACCAAGAAAAAGGCCTCCGGCCAAAGCGCGCGAAGCTCGGCCATTTCACGCGGATGGGTGGCGCCCACCACAAACCCCACCGACGAATAGCCGTATGAACCGATCAGCGGCTTGCCCCAGAGGCGGCACAGCTCGGCCACGGCATGAAACAGCGGACGGTCGGGGGTCATCAGCAGCTGCAGTTCGCGCGACGACTTGTTGGACGTGCGCACCAGCACAAAGATAGCTTTGTCATAGGCCTCGCAGTCGGCCAGAAACGGTTTTACATTGTCGGAGCCCAGATAGGGGTTGACGGTGAGCGCGTCTGCGTCGACCGGCGCGAATTCGCTTTGACCTACCTTGACGCGCCCCAGAAAAGCCGCGCTGTACAGTTCGGAGGTCGAGCCGATGTCGCCGCGTTTGGCGTCGGCGATGACATACAGACCATGCTCACGGGCCAGCTTACAGGTCTCCTCGAATACCCGAACGCCGTGATACCCCAGCGCCTCATAGCAGGCCGACTGGAGCTTGACGCAGGGCACGAGATCGTGCGTGGCCTCCAAAATGCCGTAATTGAACGCGTACACGGCGTCGGCCGCCGCCTCCAACGTCTCGCCCTTTTGGGCGACCGCATTGTCCAGCAAGAAGGACGGCACCATGTCCAGTCTGGGGTCAAGCCCCACGGCGATGGGCGTTTTCTTCTCGCGAATGCGTTCGATCAGATGGTCAATTCCCAAAGCGTTCCCTCCCCCGCCAGCGCAATCAGAATGGTTCACCGGGCAAACGGTTGGCAAGCCGTCCCGACGGCCCGGCAACCCGTCCCGAAAATATCAAGGTATTATACCACAAGCCGCCCCTGCGACACAACCTCTTTCCCTGAAACGAATACAGTTTTTACCATGCCCCGCAATGCCATGCCCTCGAAAGGCGTATAGCGTCCCTTGGAGGCGAAGTCCTCAACACGCACCGGCGCCACCCCGTCCGGATCAAAAACAATCAGGTCGGCGGGAGCGCCCTCCTCCAGTCGACCGCACGACGCGCCCAAAATCTCGGCCGGTCGGACGGTCATGCGCGCCAGCAACTGCGGCAGCGTCAGCAAACCGGTGTGAACAAACGCGGTGAGCCCGGCGGACAGTAGCGTCTCCAATCCCACGATGCCGTTGGGCGCCTGTGCGAAGGGCAGTGTCTTTTCCGACTCGTGGTGCGGCGCGTGATCGGTCGTGATGATGTCCAGCGTGCCGTCGCACACCGCCTCGATGACGGCCCGGCGGTCGAGTTCGGCGCCCAGCGGCGGGTTCATCTTGGCCTTGGCGCCCATACGCTCGGTCGCACGCTCGGTGAAGAAAAAATAATGCGGACAGGTCTCGGCCGTGACGGGCAATCCCTCCCGCTTGGCCGCGCGAACCGCCGACAGCGACGCCACCCGGCTCAAATGCGCCAGATGGATCGGGCAGCCGGTTTGGCGCGCAAGCTCAATGTCCCGTTTGACCTGCGCCGTCTCGGGTTCACAATGGTCGATGAGTAGCAGGCCTTGTTCCTGTGCCTGTCTCATGGCTTCTTCCATCAGCGCGTCGGATGCGACCGGATGCCCGTCGTCGGACAGCGCCGTGACGCCCGCTTCCTTCAGCGCCGCGAAGTCGGTCAGCCTCTCGCCCCGTTGTCCCTTGGTTACCGCCCCGACCTGGCATACCCGCACCGCCGCCGTTTGGTCGGCGCTCGCCAACACTCCACGCACCCGTTCGGGCGTGTCGATGACAGGCACGGTGTTGGGCATGGCCAGCACCGTGGTCACACCGCCGCGCGCCGCCGCGCGTGTGCCCGACGCGATGTCCTCCTTATGGGTCTGTCCCGGCTCGCGGAGATGGACATGTAGGTCAACAAGTCCAGGCGCGACAACCAGCCCCGAAACATCCATGACCTGAAACTCTTCCGTCCCCTGCGGTACATGAGTCGGCTCTCCCCGTGGCACAACACGGATACCGGCAATTTTGCCCGCACGAATATGTACATCGGCGATCGCGTCCAACCCCGAGGCCGGATCGACGACCCGGCCTCCCGTCAGCAACCATTCCATCGCGCTACACCAACCGGTTGATGACCAATCCGGTGGTCAGCTTGGGGTAGAAATACGTGGATTTCTGCGGCATACGCTCGCCCGACGCCGACACATCGCCCACGCTGGACACCGGCGTGGACGCCAGCAAAAAGGCGCACTGGAAATCGCCCGCATCGACGCCCTGTATGGCTTCATTCAGGTCTCGCGTGTAAATCAAATTTTTCTGGTCGGCCATGTTTTTCTTGTCAATGCCGAAGAAGGGCTCCAAAATCAGGCTGTGCAGCATGGCGACATCCAACGCGCGATAGGCCGCGCTTCGGTCGGGCAGCGCCCTTTCGATGGTTTTAGCATCCAGCGGCGTCAGCCGATAAGCCATTTGGTCGGCGTACAACACCACCGAACCGGCCGGTACATTCCGGCGCGCCGCGTCGGACGGCAGCGCCTCAACCTTAAACTGTGTTTCAAGCGAGGCAAGCACCGAGGCAAGCTCGAACGCGGGCAGATCTCGCAGCAGACGGTGTGTCGGCCAGACCACCAGCCCCGGATGGGAAAGCTCGGCCAAAAACATCAGGCAGAAGTTGGCCGGATGGTCGACCAGACGCTCTGGATTTTTTTCGTCACGGAAGGCCAGCGCCGTCTCATACCGGTGGTGCCCGTCGGCGATGAGGATACTCTGATCGGTAAGCGCGCGCGTCAGCACCTCGGTGTCGTCCGTGCCGTCGAGCATCCACAGGCTGTGCGTCACACCGTCGGCATCGGTAAAGCTCTCGAGCGGCGGTGTCTGCATCACGCGCTCCATGAGTGTCGCGGCGTTTCTGGTGTCATCTCTGTAAAGCCCATAGATGGGGCTGATATTGCACAACGTCTCACGCATCAGATTCAAGCGGTCAGATTTGTCCTTGGACAGCGTCTCCTCGTGCGGCCGAATCACACCGGTCTCGAAATCCTCCACACGCACCCGTGCAAAAAAGCCATAGATGGAATCAGGCTTGCCGTCGGTCTCGAAATCCAGCCGATAGAGGTAATAGGCCGGTTGATCGTCCGGCTTAAGAACGCCCTCGTCCAGCCAGGCGCGCAGGGTCTCGCCCGCTTTCTGATAGCAGTTCTCTCCCAGCGGGCGCTCCAACCGGATGACGTTTCTCGGGTTGACGCTCTCCAGTTCGGCCTGCGCCTTGGGAGAGATGATATCATAGGGTGGGCAGGTCAGCTCACGGAGCGACCCGGAAGTCTTGGTGTCATACCGCAGCGCGCGAAATGGGGCAATCACGGCCATAATCATAGCCCTCCTGTTTTTTTGTTCATAATATTGTACCAGACACGCGCTCAATGCACAACGCCGGATTCCTGATTTTTCGCCCGCATTTCCCACGCCAAGCGGCGCAAAACGCCCTCATTGTTGTCCTGCGGACGATCAAGCACCTGTTGAAGCAGCCATCGCTGTACCTGTCCGATCGATGAACCGGAAAATCCCATGTCCATCAGGGCACGTCCGTCCAACTTAAGCGCGCCGACCGTCAGACAGGGCCGGGGTTCCAGTACCGCACACAGCGCGGCCAAGGCGTACACGGGCGACGCGCTCTTCTCCTCCGCCCGCAAAACATCCAGCGCACCGGCCGCGCACAGCCCCGCCGCGATGCCATGCTGTGCGCACATTCGACGCCAATCGGTCGGCGTGATGTCGGCGGGATCACACGTTCTCATCTCCAGCGCTAGTCTTGCCCCGGCACAGGCCGCCTGTTGTGTGCGCTTCGGTAACTTCCAGCGCGGCAGGAACGCCGCTGCCGGTTGTCCCTGCCGCTCCATCAGCGCCGCCACACACGCCCACATTGCGGGCAGGGTTGGGTCATCCTTGCTGTCCGGCGCGGTCACCGCAACCGTCACCACGGCCAGCGGCGCAAAATCCGGCGCGGTCGCTGAGAAAAATCTGTCCAACAGCCCGGCCGAAACAGCCCGGTTCATTTCGGAGAACCCCTGACAGAGCATCATCTTCTGCCACTCGTCGCGCACCCGCTCGACCGACAGCTGCCGGCACAGCGGCGCGCAAACCCGGATGGCCTCCTCGGTTTCGGGCGCGACGGAAAACCCAAGCTGCGCCGCAAAACGATAGGCCCGCAGCATGCGCAGCGCGTCCTCCGAGAAACGCCGCTCGGCCTCCCCCACGCAGCGGAGGACACCCAGCCGCAGATCATCCTGTCCGCCAAACGGATCGACCAATCCCTCTTCGGCGTTCCAGGCCATGGCGTTGACGGTGAAGTCGCGGCGCGCCAAATCCTCGGTAAGCTCGTCCACAAAATCGACGCGATCGGGTCGGCGCGCGTCATGGTACGTCCCGTCCCGCCGGAAGGTGGTCACCTCGACGGCGGTGCCCTCGATCAGAACGGCCACCGTGCCGAACCGCTGTCCCAGCGGAAAGGTGCGGGCAAACAAGTTGCACACCGCCTCGGGGCGCGCCGACGTGGCCACGTCCCAGTCAGTCGGGACGCGCTCCATCAGACCGTCGCGCACACAGCCGCCAACCAGATAGGCTGCATAACTGTTCCGCCGCAAGACATCGAGCACCGACATCACAGGCGCAGGCACGGAAACCACAAATGCTCTCCCCTTTTCTCCTTCGTCAAGACAACCTTGGGCAAGCGCTGATTCACGGGGAACTCGGAAATTTTTCTCTTTTTTGTATATCCCTTTATTTTTCGCTTAATATATTATATAGTAGAGAGACTGCGATCTGACTCCTCAGGCTGTCGAAAGGACTTTTCCCGACGATCTGTTCTCTGCCCCTGACTCCTGACTCCTGACATCTAAAACGAGGAGGCCTTTTATGCCAAGTGCGTTTGCGCCCCATCCGGGGATGAAAGTGTTTTTGATCGGCATCGGCGGCGTGTCGATGTGCGCTCTGGCTGAGGTTTTACACCACCGCGGTCTGTCCGTCTCCGGCTCGGACATCACATCCGGCCCGGTCACTGATCGTCTGGAAGAGCTCGGCATTCCGGTCACGCTCGGACACAGCGCGCAAAATGTCCGCGACGTCGACGCCATCATCCGCACCGCCGCCGCCAAGGACGACAACGCCGAGGTGGTGGAGGCGCGCCGGCAGGGACTGCCCGTCTATGAACGCGCGGAGGCCTGGGGTGTTTTGATGCGCGAACACACACAGGCGCTGTGCATTGCCGGGACGCACGGCAAGACAACGACCACATCGATGATGACCCATGTATCGCTGGCGGCAAAGCAGGATCCGACCGTCATGATCGGCGGCGCGCTGCCGCTGATCGGCGGCGGACACCGTGTCGGCAACGGCGAGCTCATCATCATGGAGGCATGCGAGTATTGCCGCAGTTTTTTGAACTTCTCTCCGACGCTGGCCGTCGTGCTCAACATCGAGGCCGATCATCTCGACTGCTTTCGCGACCTGGACGATATCCTCGACGCCTTCCGGCAGTTCGCGCTGAAAACGCCGCCCGAAACCGGAACGCTGCTGCTCAATGCCGACGACAAAAACACCATGGACGCGTTGGCCGGTCTGCCCCGCCAAATCCTCACCTTCGGACTGGCCGAGTCGGCCGATGTCCGTGCGGTGAATCTGACCGAACCGGGCGGATGCGCCTCGTTCGACGTAACGGTTCGCGGAAAACACTGGTGCCATGTAGATTTGCGGATGCCCGGACGGCACAACGTTTCCAACGCGCTGGCCGCCGCCGCCGCCGCGTACGTATTGGATCTGCCGGGCGACGCGGTTTCGCGCGGTCTGGGCGGCTTTACTGGTGCCAAGCGGCGCTTCGAGGACAAGGGCACATTCCACGGCGCGCGCGTGGTGGAGGACTATGCCCACCACCCCTCCGAAATTGAGGCGACCTTACACGCCGCCCGCCAGATCGGCGCCAAACGCGTTGTCACTGTCTTCCAGCCGCACACCTATTCACGCACCAAAGCGCTGTTCAACGACTTTGTGCGCGTTTTGGGCGGCTCCGACGAGGTCATTGTATCAGAAATTTACGCCGCGCGCGAAAAAAATGTATACGGAGTGACCGGCCGTACGCTGGCCGACGCGCTGCCCGGTGGGGTGTTCTGCCCGACGATGGACGACATTGCTGAGCATTTGGCGCAAACCACCCAACCAGGCGACCTCATTCTGGTCATGGGCGCCGGCGACATCGGCAAGCTGTCCGACCTGCTGGTACGGGCCGAAAAAGAGCAGACCGTCGCGGCACGGTAGCGTGATCTGTTCCGGAAAAACGCGCAAACCCCGAATGGGGTTTTGACCGTGAAACTTCATTCTTATTTCTTCGACAAACAACGGCGTCAATCGAAAAACGATTGACGCCGTTGTTGCTACCTGGGTGACCGCTGATCAATTAAGACATGGTGATTCGGCGAGAATCTTAGCGCACTGGCAAGACGCAAAAACGAAGGAATGCTTTGTGCCTTTCAAGTTTTTGCAACGCAATCAGGGTGAAAAAAGGCCGTCATGATGCTGAGAGGGATTAGATCAGTGTTACCTAAGTAACCTTTTTCCCCGCTGTCTCGTCCCATAAGTGAAGGGAGGTGGATTCAGGCATGAACACCGCATCTCAACCGGAATCCCGGCCGGATATCGAGCGTCTGGTCGGCGCCTATGGCACGGCGCTGCTGCGCATCGCGTTCCTCTATCTGAAGGATGACCATTTGGCCGAGGACGCCGTGCAGGAGACCTTTCTCAAGGCCTACCGGACACACCAGCGCTTCCGGGGGCAATCCTCCGAAAAGACGTGGCTCACAAGCATCCTGATCAACACCTGCAAGGACATGCTGAAGTCCGCCTGGCGGAGACACACCGATTTGTCCGCGACGATGGACGAGGCCGCGCTCCCGACCACAGGCGACGCCGAGCCGGATGAAAACACGCAGCTGCTTCAGTTTGTGATGCGGCTGCCGCCCAAATTGATGGACGTGGTCATTCTGTTTTACTATCAGGACGCGTCGGTGAAAGAGACCGCTGCCGCGCTGAATCTCTCACAGGGCGCGGTGCGCGTTCGTCTCAACCGCGCGCGGGCCGAGCTGAAAAAAGCGCTGAACGAGAAAGGAGTCCACCATGCATTACAACCAATTGAAAACAGCCATTGACACGCAGCTCTCCTCCAAGACCGTAACCCCCGAAATGCGTGACGCCATGGTTACATACGTAGAGCATGAGGGTCACAACCCCTCCGCTCAGAACCGCAGGCCCCGCGTCCGCCCCCGCTGGGTCGTGGCAGTCGCCGTATGCCTTACGTTGCTAGTGACGTCGGTTCCGGTGCTGGCGTTCACCACCGGCCTGTTCGACAACCTCCTTGCGTTTTACCAGGAAGGCGCGGAGCCATATCTTGAACCGCTGGATCCGCCCGTGTCGGCGGAATATGACGGCGTCACCGTCGAAATTCTGGCGGCAATGGCCGACGAATACAACGTGATACTGAAAATGAAAATCACCGATGTGAAGGGTCGCCTGAAGGAAGAAGTCTGGCCAGATTTCACAATTGCCCATCCGGAAGGTTATCGTAATTACGTCATGGCGGAACAAACCCCCTTCGAATGCACACTGTACTGCTTAAGATTTGGCGGCGCGGAGCTGCTGGATGATCTGCTAACCATGGAAGTTCAGTACTTATTGTCGTTCCCCGACCCCGACAGTCAAGATGGCTATGGCTATATAGGCTTGCAGGAATACCACAATGGCAGTATGCCTTGGACGCTCACCTTTCCCGTTCAGGAAGCGGAAACCAGACACGCCGGGCCGATAACAGTTGATGAGGACACTTTTTTTGACATCAGCGTTTCCTCCTTCGGCGGCCTGCACATGCGGGCAAACAGTCCGCGAGAGCTATACACGCACATGTATGACACCGTGACCATTGAGATGCGAAACGGCAGGACGTATACCATAGATGGTTTGGGGACAAGTGAGACCTCATACATGCATGCATGGTACACATCCGACGAGAGCGCCCCCCTGCATGTCGGCGGCTATTTCGGCCGGATGTTGGACGTGCATGACATCCAATCCATTTCCATCAACGGGCAGAAAGCCCCTTGGCTTGATTAGTCCGGGAAACACTCACCACTGAATCATCGACGGGTCGCTCCAACACGTATTCCCTTCGCCGTGTTTCCCGTCCTTTTGCCAAAATTGCATGGAGCCTGGCCGCCGCGCGGACAGGTTCTTGCTCCATCGATTTTCGCAAAAGTTATGAGAATCAATGCTTTCGGAAATTCACTTTCCAAAAGCATTTCTATGCGAGTCCCTCAGGACGAGAGCCCCTTTGTTGGAAAACGAGGTTTTTCAACAAGCGAAAGCAAAGGCGTCAATCGTTTTTTCGATTGACGCCTTTGTGTTGTTCCCTATGACTGCATTTGCTTCCGTCTCGACAGGTTGATGGTGCCGTCCTGCATCTCGTTGATCCAGTCGAGCGATTTGCCGGTGCCGTAGACCACACAGGAAATGGGATCGTCGGCCACGCGGGTGGCGATCCCGGTTTTGGACTCAATCAGCTGATCAAAGCCCCAGACCATGCTGCCGCCGCCGGTCATGACAATGCCGTTGGTCGAAATGTCGGCGACCAGTTCGGGCGGGGTGCGCTCCAGCACCGCATGAATTGTCTCCACAATTCGTGTGGAAACCTCCTCGAACGCCTCAATCATCTCACTGGAGGTCACGGTAAAGATGCGGGGCAGACCGGTCATCAGACAGCGCCCCTTGATCTCCACGTCGATTTCATCCGGGCGCGGATATACGCTGCCGATGTTGATTTTCAATTCCTCGGCCGTACGCTCGCCGATCAGCACATTGTGCTTGCGGCGGATATACTTGACGATGGCTTCGTCGAACTCGTCGCCCGCCATTTTTATGGAGGAGGACTCGACGATACCCGACAGCGAAATGACGGCCACGTCGGTGGTGCCGCCGCCGATGTCGACCACCATGTTGCCGCAGGGCTTGGTGATGTCGAGTCCGGCGCCGATGGCCGCAGCCACCGGTTCTTCAATGAGATAGACGCGCCGCGCGCCGGCCTGCAAGCCGGCGTCGATGACCGCGCGCTCTTCGACTTCGGTGATGCCGCTGGGCACACAGATGACAATGCGGGGCTTCATGGTGTGGAAACCGGACACCTTCCGCAGAAATTCCTTAATCATGCGCTCGGTCATGTCGTAGTCGGAAATAACGCCCTCACGCAGCGGCCGCATGGCCACAATGTGTCCGGGCGTACGTCCGAGCATCTTCTGGGCGTCGGTGCCCACCTTGAGCAACTTGCCCGTATTCTTGTCCAGCGCCACCACCGAAGGCTCCTGTAAAACAATACCCTTGCCCCGGATATACACCAAAATGGAGGCTGTACCCAAATCCAATCCAATATCGCGGCCCATCAGCAACACACTCCCTCTATCATTACAAATCATTGAACCAATCCTAAAAGCGGGCGCCGGAACGCCCGCCGGCGCGCTCTTCATGGAAAAGCTTTCCACAAATAGCGACACCTACATATTATATCCCATTTGTCGAGACTTTTTCAATGGGGTTTTGAGAAATTTGCAATGAATTCATAAATTCTTTTCATTTCTCCTTCACAGGCAACAAGGACTGCACACCCGGCGGGTATGCAATCCTTGTATAGTGCTACTTTTCCAGGTCGGCGATCAACCGCACCTCACCTTTTCCGATGTCCATCTCCCGCGCCACTTCCTCCAGTGACATGCCCAAACTCATCAAAAAGCGTATCTTCTGCGGCTTGGTGGCGAACCGATCCAGTGCCGCGCGGTCGCGTTTAGACAGTCGGGACGGCGGCGCCCGCTCGGGTTTCGCGGCGGGCGGCGGCGCCTCTTCGGGTTTGGACAAAGCCGGAGGCGTCGGCTGTGGCGCGTGAATGGCTTTGGCGGCGTCGGATACTTCGGGGTTGCCCCCGACCGTCGGTTCCATAGCGCGGGTTCGGGTGCGCGACGCCTCGTCCATCCGGGCGTAGAGCACCCCCACCTGCCGAGCCAAATCGTTCACCTCGGCGCGTTTGTCGTCAATGTCGGCGCGCACCTCTCCGATGTAATCCTCAAAGGAATCCATCAAGCCCTCCAGCCGGTCGTATATTTCAATGAGCTTGGCCTCGCGCACCTGGATGCTGGTACTCTTTTGCCGCGCGTTTGTCTTTTTGGAGATGACGCGCGCAAAGAGGATAAACGCCAGAAGCTGCACCAGCGTCAGGCCGATCATGTATGGCCACATGCCCTTTCCCCCTCCACAATAAAAAAGGCCGCAAACCGACCAAGATGCGCCGCTTCGCGTGAAGAGAAGGCGGAGGCGGACTCCGTCGGCAGCGTCGGTTATGTATGGGCCGGTCAGACGGTCAGATCGAACGTATAGTTTTTCTGGCGCGTTCTCTCGCCGCGCTCCACGGGCAAATCAAGCAGTCCCTGTCCCGGCGCGGGCTGGCGGGCTTCGGACTCGTCCTGCTCGCCGCGCTCGGACGCGTACGCACCGTCGCCCGAATGTCCCTCGATCTCGGCGCGTATTTTGGCGTCCTCCACCTTGGTCGTTTTGCCCGTGCGCTGCTGATCGCGCTCGACCTGCTCCCGTCCGCGCAGGGCGGCCTGCTGACCGAGCACTTCATGCTGTTTGTCGGCGCGCGCGCGGTCGGCCGAAAGCTCCTGCGCCTTGGTCGCCATGATCTGCATATCAATGCCGCGAATCGCCACAATACCCACCTCCACGATGAGTCATTGAAAAACGTCTCGTCCCCGTCCTTTTGCCATCAAGCGCGTGGAGCCTGACCGCCGCAGCGGGCAGGTTCCTGCTCCACCGATTTTGGCAAAAGCAATGAGAGTCAAATCATTGGGGAATTCACTTCACCAATGATTTTCACTGTAAGGTCCGCAGGCCGAGAACCCCTTAAAGGATTGAAAACCCCGTTTTCAATCCTTTAGGCAATCGCCTCCTGCATCTTGCGCTTGAGCGACAGGATCACCTTGGAATGAATCTGCGACACCCGTGACTCGGACACGCCGAGTGTCAGGCCGATTTCCTTCAGGGTCAGCTCCTCGAAGTAATAGAGCGAGATGACCAGGCGTTCCTTCTCGGGCAGCTGCTCGATGAACTCGACCAACAGCCGCTTCATCTCCTGCGCCTCAACCTTTTGCTCGGGCGTCATCTCTCCGCTGGCAAACGAATCGTCGCCGCTGCCCGACACATGGTTCATCAGCAGCTCGTCCAACGCGATAACATGGAAGCTGTGCGCGTCCTCGAGCGTCTTTTGCACGCTGCCCACGTCCATTTTGAGATGATCGGCCACCTCTTGCTCGCTGACGGCGCGCCCCATTTTGTTCTCAAGCGTAGCAAACCCTTCCTCGACACGCTTGATTTTCTGGCGCAGGCTGATGGGCGCCCAATCCTGCTTGCGGATCTGATCGATGATCTCGCCTTTGACGCGCAGGGACGCGTAGGTCTCAAACTTGACCTCTTTCGTTTTATCGTATTTATCGATGGCGTCCATGAGCCCCAATACGCCGCAGCTCATCAGATCGTCGAAATCCACATGCTTCCGATAGGTGGGCACCAGCCGTCGGACAATACTCTTGACCAACGGCAGATACAGCATAACCAGCTCGTTGCGTGACTCCATATTGCGCGACGCAAAAAATGCGTCCCATAAGATGGTTGCGCGGTTCAAATCATCCAAATGTCTCGCCTCCGATTCTACGCCTGAAAGCGCGGTTCATTGCGTTGGGTTCTGGGAAAGAATACACGCCGTCGGCCGGGGTTTGACGCCGGACGGTCACTGATCCAGCTCTTCCCGCCGCGCGCGGGTCTGCCGGTCGAAAATAAATTTGATGATCTTGCGGCGCAGGCGCTCCTCGATGTTGACGAATCGCACGGCGGTTCGATAGGGGCGGAAATCGCCCTTCTCCTCTATCACTCGCACGACCTGCGCGTCGACCGTGATGACCAGCGTCTCGGAAAGGTGCAGCGTACACTCAAGCAGAGCGCCCTCTTCAAAAAGCTCACTGCCGGAAAAACGCGCCCCCCCGCCCGAAAGATCCAACGTCAGGCACTTGGCCACATGTTCCCCTTGCAGAGCCGGCCGGGGGATCCCCACATACCTTTGATCATACAACAAACGAAGCGCTTCGTCCAGTGACCGCCGTTCCACGTTGTCCCGGCTGGCCAGCAGGCGGATGGAAACCGGAATAAGCAGATCCAGCCGCACAAAATCCCGGCGCTGATACTTGCTGATGGGCGACTTGAGCTTCAGCTTGATGAGATCCATCTCACCCTCCCGGAAGCGCGAAATGAGCTCGGCCATAAAGGAAAACATCCCGGCCTCCCGGTAATAGACCAGATGCAGAAGCTCGCCCTTGACCAACGGTACCGTCATGCTCTTGTAAGTAGGGGCGGATAGGATGAGCTCGCCGTCCTGCGAGAACCCCTGCACATCGCTCGGATAGCGTTGGTCTCCCATCAGCACGTCGATGCGTTCGCCCAAAGTCAATTCATAATTCATGGTTCAGTCCTCCCGAGTCGAGATGCGCCAATGCCTTGCGGATATGCATACTCACCCTGACCCCAAATCGTCTCATCCCCGGCGTCTCATTTGCCTCAGAGTCATTTTTCCCGAATCGCTGCGGGAAAAACGTCATATCCCGCGCAACGAGCGCGGAAACCGGAGAGGGAACCCCTCGAAACCGGTTTCGAGGGGGTGCTCTCCAAAAAGGGACGTGTCAACCGATCGAAGCCCCGCTTCGACCGGCAGCATGGCAGCCCCCTCGTTGACCTAGGGCAGCGTATAACCGGCCGCCAGATAGATCTCATACCATTCGGCGCGTGTCAGGCGAAGATCCACGGCCTGTGCGCATTCGGCCAGACGATCAACATTCATCGTTCCGGTGACCGGCTGCATGTTGGCCGGGTGCCGCAGCAGCCAGGCCATCGCGATGGTGGTATTGGATACGCCGTACCGGGCGGCAATCTCATTGGTCTTGGCATTCAGCACCGGGAAATACGGGTTGTCCAGAAATACGCCCTTGCCCGTACCGTCCTGGAACGGCGACCAGGGCTGTATGGTGATGTCATGCACACGGCAATAGTCCAAAATGCTTCCGTCCCGGTCGGTCGCTTCCTGCTCCGTCGTATTGACATGGATGCCCGCCGAGACCATCCCGGCGTGCCGAACCGCGAACTGGAGCTGGTTGCAAAGGATGGGCTGCCGAACGAACTTCCGTAGCAGCATGATCTGCATTGGGTTGAAGTTGGACACCCCGAAATGGCGCACCTTGCCCTGCGCGGTCAGCACGTCAAACGCCTCGGCTATCTCTTCGGGCTCCATCAGCGCGTCAGGCCGGTGCAGCAGCAGCACGTCGAGATAATCGGTCTTCAGCCGTTTGAGACTGCCGTCCACCGAGGACAGAATGTGTTCCTTCGAAAAATCATACCGCTTGCCCAGCACAATACCGCACTTGGACTGCAAAATAAGCTGGTCGCGCACCGTGGCGCTCATACCCACCGCGTCGGCGAAGATCTCCTCACTGCGTCCCGCGCCGTAAATGTCGGCATGATCGTAAAAGTTGGCGCCCAATTCGAGCGATGTTTTCACAAAACGTTCGGCGTCCTGACGGGTGAGACGTGTAATACGCATACACCCTACGGCGATCACCGGCACCTGTAAATCGGACGTTCCCAACTTCATCGTTCTCATATCCATTGTCCTCTTTTCCTGTGGCGCTACACACGCGCCGTGTTTTCGGCCTCCGCCGTCTCTTCGTTCGCGGGCGCGATCAGCGGCAGCTCGGCCGCCGCCGGTGCATTCCCCCGCCCCCCGCGTCCTACCAGCCGCAACAAGAAGTCCTTGAGTCCGGCCTTCTCCTCCGGCTCCAAATCCAGCACCCGCCACGCGATGTCTTCCATACTGCGTGCCGCGTCGCTTTTGGGAAAGCTCAGCACAAACGGCCGCTGGCTGCGCACCGCCTTGGCCACCGCCGTATCGTTGGGGATATACCCCAGCTCCTCGACGTCAAGTTGCAGATAGAGCTTAACCACCGCCACGATCTTGGAGAGTGTGGAGCGACCCTCCTCGTCGCTGTCGGCGCGGTTGACCACAAGACGCACCCGCTGGTCCGTGATGCCGGTCGAGATGGTCTTGATCAGCGCGTAGGCGTCCATGATGGCGGTCGGCTCGGGCGTGGTCACCACCACGACCTCCTGTGAGGCGCGAATCATCTTGAGAATGTGACCGGTGATGCCGGCGCCGGTGTCGAACAGGATGACGTCGGCAATGTCCTCCAGCTGCAGTAAATTGTCCATGATGCGCGTGAGCTGCGTCTCACTGAGCCGGATGAGATCCTGCACGCCCGACCCGCCCGAAATAAACCGGATGCCGTATGGGCCGTCGCAGATGATGCCCCGGACATCCTTCTGGTGCCGCACCACATGGGACAGGTCATATTCGGGGTTGAGCCCCAAAATGACGTCGACGTTGGAAAGCCCGAAGTCGGCGTCGACGATCAGAACACGCAAGCCCTTTTTGGACAGCGCCAGCGCCAGGTTGACGGTGAAGTTCGTTTTACCGACGCCGCCCTTGCCCGACGTGACCGAAATGACCCGGGCGCCCTGCCCGGGCGTGCGGGTCCGTTGTTGTTTGATATTGGAGACAATCCGGCGCAAAGCGCCCGCCTGGTCGTTCATTCGCTCTCTCTTCCCATCAGACGGCGTATCACCTTTTGGACATTGAACACCTCAATGTCGTCGGGCACGGTTTGACCGAAGGCCATATAGGAGAGACTCCGGTCGGTCAAAAACTTCAAATTGAGCAGCATGCCCCAGGTCGGCGTCTCGTCCATTTTGGTGAACAGCAGCTTGTAGTCCCGCAGGAATGAATAGGTGTTCAAAATGTTGAGACAACCGGTGAAGCTGGTGGTCGAGGACAGCACCAGATGCACCTCGTCGGCCTCCGAGCCTTTGAGCAATGTAAGGATTTCCGGCTCCAGCGTCGGGTCGAGCGGACTTTTGCCGGCCGTGTCGATGAACACGATGTCCCGTTCGATGTGATCCTTCAGCGCCTCGGCCACATCCTCTGGGGAATAGATGACTGTCAGCGGCACCTCGAGAATCTCGGCGTAGGTTTTCAGCTGGTCGACCGCCGCGATGCGGTAGGTGTCGGACGTGATGATGCCCACCTTGGCGTGGTGATTCAGCGCGAATATGGCGGCCAGTTTGGCAAGCGAGGTGGTCTTGCCCACGCCGGTCGGCCCGAGGAAGATGACGACCGTGCGCTTGAAACGTTTGAGCTTGATCGGTGTGATCTCCCCGAGATACTGCTTGAGGATGGATTCCATAACATCCTGAGCGTTCTCGTTCTTGCGCAGCACGATGTCCATGACCTCTTTGCCGATTTTGTGCGCGAACTCCTCGTGCACCTCATTTTCCAGCAATGACAACACCAGTGCCTCGACCTCGGGCGTATACCCGTTGGGTGTCCCTTTGGCGCCCATATTCATTTTGCTGACCAGCGCGTTGACCGCCGAGGACAGCGTGTCCAGCTTGTTTTCCAGCGCCTCCATCCGTCCCGAATCGGCCGGCGTTTCCGGAGGTGCCGACACCGCCGATGCGACCGGAAGCCCCGGAGAGGGCGCCGTTTTGACCGACGGCAGGTCGGAGCCTCTGCTCTCGGTCATGGTGGCTGTCGGCGCGGCGCCGAAGTTCGCTTTGGGCGGTTCACTGCGCATCGGCCCGTAAGCGCCGGCGGCAAACGTATTGAACGAGGTCGGTATTCTGGACGGCTGCGCCGTCGCGGAAAGCGGCGCGGCCGTCGGCGTGGACGTCAGGGTCGCCACGGCGCTCACCGGCGCGGCGGCTTCGCTCGCGCGGCGCGGCAGCGTGGATGCGGGCGGACGCGGGGCAGTCTCAAACGGGCGCGAAACAGGCGCGCGGCGCTCCGGCGTTGGCTCCGCGGCCACGGCTCTTTGCGCCGCAACGGCAGATACGGCCGCCAAAGCGTCCTCCGGCAGGCTCACCGAACCGGCTGACGTATCCGGCGGCTCATAGGCCGCCACCACCTCGACCAGCTTCTTCTGCAAAAGCCCTCTGACGCCGGGGCGGCGAATGTGGCGCGTATTGAGAATGAAGGCGTCGCGGCCCAGCTCTTCGCGGATTTTCTCCATGGCCCTAGGCACGTCCTCGGCTATATATCGCTTGACGTTCAAACGCTCACCACCCCATCGGCCTGAATATCAACGGCCTGTTCCAACTCATTGTAGGACAGCACCACCAGATCGGGCGCCAGTCCGTCGACCATCTTTTTGAAGTGATACCGCACGACCGGCGCGGTCAGCACAATGGGCGGCAGCCCCAGGCTGGCCATGCGCTCGACACCGGCGCGCAGACTGTCGAACATTTTCTGTATGGTGTCCGATTCCATCGACACATACGAGCCGTGCTCGGTCTGACGCACATTGTTGAGGATGGTATGCTCCAGGCCGGGATCCAACGTCAACACATGGATCTGACCGTTGGGCGCGAACCGATTGGATATGGCGCGTTTGAGTGACTGGCGCACGTATTCGGTCAGCATTTCCGGGTCGCGCGTGATGTTGCCGTAGTCGCCCATCGTCTCGACGATGGAGCCCATATCCCGGATGGAAATCCCCTCCTGCAAAAGTGCCGCCAATACCTTCTGCACTTCGCCCAGACTGAACAGCTTGGGCACCACCTCGTCGACCAGCGAGGGCTGGCTCTGGCGCAGGTTGTCGATGAGCACCTGCACCTGCTGCCGTCCGAGCAGCTCATGGGCGTGCTTGCGCACGACCTCGGTGAGATGTGTGGCGATGACCGAGGGCGGGTCGACAATGGTATACCCGAGCAGCTCGGCGCGTTCACGGTCATTTTCCCGAACCCATTTGGCCGACAGTCCGAAGGCCGGCTCCACCGTGTCGATGCCGCCGATGTCTTCGGCCGCGTCGCCCGGATTCATGGCCAGGAAGTGATCGAGCATGATTTCGCCGCGCGCCACCTCGTTGCCCTTGATTTTAATCATATACTCACTGGCTGCGAACTGAATGTTGTCGCGCAGCCGAATGACCGGCACAATCATGCCCAGCTCCATGGCGCACTGCCGCCGGATCATCACGACGCGGTCGAGCAGATCGCCGCCCTGACTGGCGTCGGCCAGCGGAATGATGCCGTAGCCGAACTCCAGCTCGATGGGATCGACCGAGAGCAGAGACACCACATTTTCCGGTTTGCGCGTCTCTTCGGCGGCCTGTTCGACCACCGCCTCCTCCTCGATGACCTCGGGCTTGTTTTGCGCGTTGCGCAGCACCATACCCAGCGCGAAGAACCCGCCGGCCACGACCCACATGAAAAGCTTGGGCATGCCGGGGATGAGGCTCATAACGGCGATGACGGCGGCGGCCATCATCAGGATCAACGGCTGCTGGGTCAGTTGGCGGGTGATGTCGGTGCCCATCGAGTTGTCCGAGTTGGCCTTGGTCACCGTGATCCCGGTGGCCGTGGAAATGAGCAGCGCCGGGATCTGCCCGGCCAGACCGTCGCCGATGGTGGCCACCGTATAGACGGTCAGCGCGTCGTCGGTGGAGCCGCCGCTCATCGTTTCGATCAGCAGGCCGCCGACGATGTTGATGACGGTGATGATAATGCCCATGATGGCGTCGCCCTTGACAAACTTGGACGCGCCGTCCATGGAGCCGTAGAAGTCGGCCTCGCGTTGTACGTTGATACGCCGCTTCCGGGCGGTCGTCTCGTCGATGACGCCCGAGGAAAGGTCGGCGTCAATGGCCATCTGCTTGCCCGGCATGGCGTCCAGGGTGAAGCGCGCCGCCACCTCGGCCACGCGCTCGGCACCCTTGGTAATGACCATAAACTGCACCAAAAAGATGATCAAAAAGATGATGACACCGACAACGAGATTGCCTCCGGCGACAAAGGAGCCGAAGGTGCGGATCAGCTCGCCCGCGTCGCCGTGGTTGCCCAAAATCTGCCGCGTTGTCGAAATGTTTATGGAAATGCGGAAAATGGTGGTGATGAGCAGCAACGACGGGAAGGTGGAAAAGTCCAGCGTCTCTTTGGCGTTGATGGCGAGCAGCAAAATGGTGACCGAAATGGCGAGGTTGAGCGTGATGAGGATATCGATCATGGTGGGGGCGAGCGGAATGACAATGAGCAGCACAACCAGGATGACCATTACAGCCACCGCGATGTCGCCAAATTGCATCCGCGAAGCTCTCGGCTGATCCAAAACCCCATCACCTTTCTCTTTCCTCCGGCGCCCTGTCCGGGATCACGCGCCGCGCGCTACGTCGTATAGTTGATCGGCCGGCGTTCGTCGCTTCTCTTGTTGTAAACAAAGGCCAAAATCTCGGCCACAGCCTGGAACATGTCCTCGGGGATGCTTTGACCGATGTCCACGGTCAAATACAGCGCCTGTGCGACCGGCTTGTTCTCGACGATCTCCACGCCCGCCTCGCGCGCCCGATCCTTGATGCGTTGGGCGACCAGATCCTGTCCCTTGGCCACCACCATCGGCGACGGCGACTTTTGCTCGTCGTAGCGCAGCGCCACGGCGTAGTGCGTGGGGTTGGTGATGACCACGTCGGCGTCGGGCACGTCGGCCATCATGCGTTTCATGGCGATTTCCCGCTGTTTTTCCTTGATTTTGCCCTTGACTTTGGGATCGCCCTCAATCATCTTGTATTCGTCTTTGATTTCCTGTTTGGTCATACGCAAATTTTTCTCATAGTCGAACCACTGATACATGAAGTCGGCCACACCAATGATGATGAGTACAATCGAGGCTTTGAAGCCCACCGACATACACATGTCGAAGACGGCCTGACCGCCTGTCGCCACCGAGTAACCCATCAGGTTGGGAAACTGCGGGAAGTTGTTCATGTATTCGGAGTATACCACAAATCCAACCACGGCGATTTTCAGGACGGCCTTGAGCATCTCCACAACGGAGCGCATCGAGAAAATACGCTTGAATCCCTGCATCGGATTGATCTTGCTGAATTTCGGCTTGATAGAGGCGGCCGTGAACAGGAAGCCGACCTGCACAATGTTGACCAGAACCCCAACGACCACCGCCACCAACATCATCGGCAGCATATTGGAAAACAAACTGCCGATGGCGTGGCTCATCATCTGCTGTACGCCGGTCATGGTGAGTTCGAGCTCGAACCCGCTGCCCAGATAGGAGGTCAGCAGCTCGATGACCCCGCGGAGAATGGAAGCGGCGAACATGGAGATGGCCGCGAACATGGCCACCATGGTCACCGCGGTGTTGACCTCCTGGCTTTTCAGTACCTGCCCCTTTTTTCGGGCGTCCTCCCGCTTTTTTGGGGTTGCCTTTTCGGTTTTATCTCCCGAATCGCCGGGCATAGCGCTCACCACCAATCGAAGAGCCTCGTCGACGCGCAAGGAGTACAGTGAGCGCAGTGGGCGGCTAAACCAAGGCAACGCCGCAACGCTGACTGTTTAGACGCACACGGAGCAAACAGTACGACTGCCCGCGCGGCGCGCTCGAGGCTTGACATCGAAGAGCCGAGACTGGGGTTGTTTCGTCCCCGGACGAGTTCCTTTCTGTACGGACAGAAAGGAACCAAAGAACCGCCAGAGACAAACCCTTTCGATCGGGTTTTCCTCTGGACTCCTTTCCTCAACCGACCAAGGGGCTTCGGCCCCATTGGATCCCCAAGGAGTGAGAAGCGGGGGCAACGGAAAACCGAAAATCGTCTCCGTAGGGGCGGCCCCATGTGGCCGCCCTCGCGCCACAATCCCCGGTCGTCGCAATCCAGTAGTACACGCCATCAAGGATTAGGGAGTACAACTGACAAGAGAATTGATCCCAACCGAAGCTTTGACCTCACCGTTTCGGTGGCCGTGAGACAACCGGCAAAGCCCGGATAAAAGCGTGTGCGGAGAAGCAATTTTCGCTAAAAGCTGGTTTCGTTCCCCAAAACGCCTCTTTGGTGACTTTCTTGGCGGGAAGAAAGTCACGTCCTCCGCTGCCTCCCGCAGGAGAGATACCTCCGTTCGTCCCTGTGAGGACAAACAAACCCCTACGCCATACTCAAAAACAGCGCGTCAATCGAGTTGTACATGCTGTCAAAAATAGCCGAGGTAAAAACAGTGAAGGTCGGGACGACCAGAATAAGCATAATCAAACCAATGATGGTCTTGATGGGGATGCCGATGACAAAGATGTTCATTTGCGGCGCGGTTCGCACCACAACACCCAGCGCAATCTCGGCCAACAGCCCCGACGCGATGATCGGCATAGCCACCTGAATGGCCAGCACAAAGCTTTTGGTGAAGGCGTCCAGCACCAAAAGCCCCGTCTCGGCGGTAATGTGCGCCTGTCCCACCGGGATGGTTTCAAACGTCCTGGTCAGGATCTGAATGAGCCGCAAATGCCCGCCCGACACCATCGCGCTGATGAGCAACACCATGTTGAGCAGGCTGCCGGAAATCGGGATTTGCACATTGGACTGCACATCATAGACCTGCACCATGCCGAACCCGATCTGCGTGTCGATGATTTGACCGGCGGTAAAAACAACCGAGAAAAACACCGTGGTGAGGAATCCCAGCGAAAGCCCGACGACCAGCTCGCTCAAACACATGAAAACAAATCCGGGCAGTGAAACCCCGTTGAGGACATCCCCCGGCGGCACCAAATTGATCACGAGGATGGACAGGATAACCGAAAACATAATTTTCGCCGTGTTGGGCAGATTGGCGCGTCCGAAAATCGGGGAGATGGTGAACAGCGCCGCGAGCCGGATCAGAATCAGCGCGAACTGCGCCACCCAGAGAAGCAGCACGGCCGTGATCTGTTCCATGTCCCGCCCCCCTGTCAGTCGATTGGAAAACCGATTCCGCTATCGGAAGCTGGTGATGATAAAGTCGTACACGCGGTAGGTGAACTCGGTCAGCTGCGTCAGCATCCACGAACCGAACAGGATAAGGGCGCCGAACACGCTGAGGATTTTGGAGACGAACACGATGGTCTGCTCGTTAATTTGTGTGGTGGCCTGCAGAATGGAGATAATCAAACCCACAACCAGGCCAATGCCCAGCAGCGGCAGGGAAACCAGCAGGATGGTGGTCAGCGCGTCCTGCATAATGGTGGTAACCTCGGCCTGTCCCATCGCCATCCCCTCCCCCGCTTTTTGTCTCGCGCCCGCCAAGTCCATCGAAATATGAGCGGATTCACTTCGCTCGTTTCCCCATCCAACTCTCGCATTCCTTGCGTTTCGCAGGCGAATACGCATCGCCGCAGAAACGTCTATACAATCATCACCTTTTGAAGCGCTCGCGCTTCAAAAGGTTTGTATAAGGCTCTGTATCGTCAGATTCCAGCCGTCGACCAAAACGAATAGCATGATCTTAAACGGCAGGGAAATCATGACCGGGGGAAGCATCATCATACCCATCGACATCAGCGCCGAGGCGACGATCATGTCAATGACAATGAAGGGAATAAAGATCATGAATCCGATTTGAAAGGCCGTTTTGATTTCGCTGGTGATGAAGGCCGGAATGAGCACGTGCGTGGGGATATCGTCGTCGGTCTCGGGCGGGTCGATGCCGGCGATATCGATGAATGTGCGCAAATCACTCTGGTTGCTGTGCGTGTTGATCTGCTTGAACATAAACGTCCGCAGCGGCTGCACCGCCCGATCCAGCGCCTCGTCGGCCGTAATCTCCTCGGCGGCATACGGATCCCAGGCCTCGGACTTGATCTCGGTAAACACCGGCCACATGACAAACAGCGTGAGAAACAGCGCCAGCCCGACCATGACCTGGTTGGGCGGCATCTGCTGTGTCCCCATGGCGTTTCGTGTGAACGACAGCACGATGACAATACGCGTGAACGCCGTCACCATGATGAGAATGGACGGCGCCAGCGTGAGCACGGTCAACAGCAGGATGATTTCAAGCGTTGTGGTGGAACCCTCCACCGTCATGTCGGAGCCCAACAGATTGAGCGGGAAGGTGTCGGCGTCGGTCGCCGCGTAATCGATACCGCCGTCGTTCGGCTGTGTTCCGGTGGCCGAAGCGGTCGACGTCATCAAAAGCAAACAGGGCAACAGGCATGACAAAAGGAGGACAAGCTTCAAAGACCTGCGAAGCCGGTCTCTGACATGCCTGCCCGCCCCTTTCTTATGGCAGCGGTTCAGCCCAACACAATTCATCCCATAATTCCTCTAACCCTCTAGTTGATCTATAAGGTAACCGCTGATCAAAACCAGTCGGTTACCTAGTCTGCCCCGAATGTCCGGCTTCCTCCCAAAAATCCGGACAAAAGGAGAATTTACGACTTATCTTCATCCCATTTCTTTTTGATGTTGGCCGAACGCCGGCTCATGCGATCACGCAAGTTGTCCAACGGATCGTCCGGAGACGACGCCGGTTTCGACACGGTCGGAGGCGGCGCTTGCTCGGAAACGGACGCGTTTTCTTCGGAGGAGGGCGGCGCGGATGGCGGTTTGGCAACCGCCTTCGGCACGGAAGACGCCTGAGTTTCCTGCGGCGCGGGCCGCGGCCGAGGCTCCTTGGAGGGCATAACACCGGCCTCGCTGTAACTGCGGATACCCTCAAACAGTGAATCGTAATCCCGGCGCGTCGCGCGGGGCACATCATTCGGCTCGTTTGTTCCCACCGGTCCTTGTCGCGCGGGCGTGGCGCGCCCCATCACGTCATGATCCTCCTGTGACGGCGACACGCTGTCCGGCTTCGGCCGCGGGTGCTCCTGCGTCTGTCGGAGAACCTCCGAAAAGGACGTGGACGTCTCGGTCTGTGGCTTGGCGGGCGGGCGGCGCGGCGGCGTATCCTTGGGCAAGACGCCGCTGTTGACGCCGAGATTGTGGACAAACCTTCGCAGGAACGTGTCCTTCCCCCGGGACGGTTCGGCGGGCGGACTCTGCTCGGCGGAGGGCGTCACGGTCTCGGCCCGGGGCGCGGCGACCGGCTCGGTCTGCGCGGCCGTTGTGTCCGACCGGACTTCGGCCCTACTGCGGAAAAAGCCGCGCGGCGGCGGCGGATAGGCTTCAAATACCTCCGGGTCTACGCGACAAATCTGTTCAACGCCGTCCTTAGTCACGCCGACGGCGTAGATTTCGTCAAGAATGCGTACAATGAGCAGCGTGCAGTCTCGCGACACCGCCATGCGGTCAAGCACGGCCATATACCGGCTGCGCGCACCCAAAGCGTTTCGCTTGTTCAGCCAGCGCAGCGCCAGATAGCTGAGCGCCAAAATAAGAGCAAAGCCCAAAAAGCCCAGCAGTACCGTCCATCCACCGGACGCAGCCGAGGGCGTTTTGATTGTTTCGGTCAGCCACAGGGTTGCGGATGTCACTTATCCCAGCACCTTCCGTACGGCTTCACAAACACGGTCGGGCTGGAAGGGCTTCACAATGAAGTCCTTGGCCCCCGCCTGAATCGCCTCAATGACCATGGCCTGCTGACCCATGGCGGAGCACATGATGACGCGCGCGTTGGCGTCCACAGCCCTGATGGCCTTGAGCGCCTCAATGCCGGTCATCTCGGGCATGGTGATGTCCATAATGACCAGGTCGGGCGAAAGCTCCTTGAATTTTTCAACGGCTTGCGCGCCGTTTTCGGCCTCGCCTGCCACGTCGAATCCATTTTTGGTGAGCACGTCCTTGATCATCATGCGCATGAAGGCGGCGTCGTCGACCACCAGGATTGAATTGGCCATATTGTTATTCCTCCCAGCCTAGTTTGCGAGGTATTCGCGCAAGGCATTTATAGCGTTGTCCAAACCTTGCCCGGCGAAAGAATTTCTGTGATGCGGACGCCGTAGTTGTCCTCGATGACCACCACTTCGCCCCGGGCGATCAGCTTGCCATTGACCATCACATCAACCAGCTCCCCGGCCATCTTATCCAGCACGATGATGGAGCCGACGTTGAAATCCAGAATTTCGCGGATATACTTCTTGCTGCGGCCCAGCTCAACGGCGATACTGAGCGGCACGTCCATCAACAGATCGAGGTTCTCGTCCTGCTGTGTGAGTTCCGGCGTTTCATCCTCAAATTGGCCGAATTGCGCCGGCCGGACATCCACCAGTTGGTCGGCTACCGGGGAATCGGGGTTGGACGCCGGATGAGCCGGCGCGGCCGGTTTGGCTGGCGTCTTGGCGGCCGGCTTGGCCGCAGGCGCGGCCTTGGTCTCCGCCTCCGGTTTCGCTTTGGCGGGCGCGGGAGCCGGTGCCGGCTCGGGCTTGGCCGCGTCAGGCAACGGCTGACTGAGCAGTCTTTCTACCATTCTGTGCGCGAAATCCTGCGGCATAATCTGCATGATTTCCGAATTGATGAGTCCTTCGACCACCATATCGAAACTGGTGCAGACAACCGGGCTTTCAATGTTGGCGACCGGAGAATCCTGAATGTTCCCCGCCATATCGATGCGGAAAGCCGTGGGCGGCGAGATGTCGATGGCCATGCCCATCAGTTGCGCCAGCGATGTGGACGAGGATCCCACCATTTGGTTCATGACCTCGCAGATGGCCGACAGATGCATATCGGTCAGGTCGCCCTCGGTGTTGGTGCCGTCGCCTCCCATGAGCAAATCGGTGATGATCTTAACGTCCTTCTCCTGCAGGAAGAGCAGGTTGGTACCCTCAAGCCCCTGCGTGTAGCTGACCTGAACGCCGACAAACGGCATCGGATACTCTCTGGCGATCTGCTCGATGGTGACGACCGACACACGCGGCGTCGTAATCTCAACACGTCGGTTGAGCATGGTAAACAGGGTGGTGGCGGCCGTACCCATGCTGATATTGCCAATCTCGCCCATCGCGTCCACTTCGGCCGGGGTCATCGTGTTTTCACCGACCGGCAGGGCGGGTTCTTTGTCCGTTTTTTTCGATTCTTCCGACTTTTTGCCCTTGCCCGCGCCTTTCGGGGCAGGTTCGGCCGCATCGGTCACGGGTTGGGACACCTCGGCCTGCGCGCCCGCATCTTCTTTTGACGTTTCGGGCGGCTGTTCGGCTGTGTTCTCAGCCGTTTCGGAAGGGGAATCGGTTTCAGGCGGCGTTTCTCCGCGCAGCAGCGCATCGATTTCCGCCTGCGAAAGTCCGTTACTCATAGGCTTCTTCCTCCTCCCGGATCACTTTGGAGATTTTAACGGCGTACCGGCGATCCCGAACCCCCAGCGCGCCCCGGAATTTGTCCAGGTGTCCGACTTTCAGCACGAGCGGCTCGCCGACCTTGTGGTCAAGCTGAATGACGTCGCCCTGCTGAAGCGCGATAACGTCCCGCACCTGCGCTCCGGTCTCGTTGAACATGGCCGTGATGGGCAGCCGGGTGTTCCGAATGCGGCTTCGGATGTCGGCCGAAGCCGAGGCCTGCAGTACATGCTCGGAATTGCCCTGAAAAAGCATCTTGGTGTTGAGCTGCTTGCTGATCGATTCGATGGCCAGATGGGGAAGGCAAAAGTTAATCAGTCCGGAATACTCCCCGATGGTCACGTTGAGCGAAACAATGGCCACCGTCTCTCCGGTCGAGACAATCTGCGCGAACTGCGCGCTGGTCTCCATCCGCTCGTAAACCGTATGGACTTCGATGACCTTTTCCCAGGCTTCGTCGAGCAGTCGTCCGAACTGCCGGACGATACGCTCGATGAGCACCAGCTCGATTTCGGTGAAACTCCGCTTATCCCCGGCCGTACTGCCCGATCCGCCCAAAAGGCGGCTGACAATGGAAACCGAGACGTCTGGGGAAACCTCCAGCAAGGTCGGCCCGACCAGCGGCGGCATACTCAAAAGAGTCAAAACGACCGGGTCGGGCAACGCGTTGATGAACTCAAAATACTTGAGCTCCTCAATCCCGATGACCTCTACGTTGCAGATGGCTCGCAGCGTGCCGGCCAGATAGTTGGACAGCAGATGGGCGAAGGTATCGTAGATGATGGAGAGCGTACGGATCTGTTCCTTGGAGAAACGGTTGGCCGTACGGAAGTCATAGGTGCGTACCCGCTGGGTCGGCTCGGGAGCGCTCATTTCCTCCGCGCTGACCTCCCCGGTGTTGAGCGCATTGAGCAAAGCGTCTATTTCATGTTGAGAGAGTACATCCGGCAAACCGGCTCACCACACTTCCGGGAGGAGATCAACAGCCGAGTCCTGTTATTGATAGACGAACCGGACGAAATACACGCGGTAGACGCACTCGGTTTCATACGCCGAGTTCAACGCCTCCAGAATCTGCCCGGACAGCTCGTCCTGAATGCCTTCCTTGGTCAGGTCGGCCTCGGTAAGCTCACGCAAAATACGGACAATGGCGTCCTTGGCCACATAATCTCTGTCGGCGAAGTCAGGCGCCATCTTTTCATCAGTTATATCAATTTTAATGCCACAACTCAATAGTTTTTTACTGTCGAGGACGTTTGTGGTAAATTCTCCCATATCAACCATCACGGTTTTGGGCGGTTGATCCGCGTCCGAACCTCCTCCGCCGCAAGCGGTTAACAGGCTGCCCGCCAAAAGAGTCAATAGAAAGAGCGATAGAATTTTGGTCGTTCCCGCTTTCAAAACATCAGCCTCCAGATGATTTTTGAGGATCGGTTGTATCCAGCTTGCGTACCAGCACAAAGTCGACGCGTCGGTTGTGCGCGCGACCGGCCTCTGTGTCGTTGGTGTCGATGGGGTGGTATTCCCCGCGTCCGTTGCAGTCGACCATGGTCGGATCGAGTTTCGGATAGTCGGGGTGCGCTGCGGGATAGGTGTTGACGATGAAATCCCACACGGCCCAGCTTCGACGCTGCGAAAGCTGCACGTTGTCGGAAAAAACGCCGTTTCGGATGGGGATGTTGTCGGTGTGTCCCTCGATGCGGATGGTGGAAAACTCATCGATGTAGGGCCATACCCGCTCCTCAAAAAAGCCTAAAATGAACGGTTTGGCCTCCTCCTTGATATCGGCCTTGGCCGAATCAAACAGAATATCGCCCGGCACGCGCACAACAATCTCAAACTCATTGGACTCCACGGTCGCGTTGCCGGCCAGACCGGCCCCCTGCACATACTGGATGATGTCATGAATGACCGTTTCCCATTCGTCCGGCTCGTCAACAATCTCCCCGAGGTTCCCCAGCTCCTCCTCCTCGGTTTCCTCGGCGCTGCCGTGCGGCTCTCCCCAAATGTCATCAATATTGCTGGGCAGATCCTGGCCGTCCCAGATGCCGGTCGAACCGGTGAAGGCCGAGACCAGCCCCTGCCACTTGGCCGCGTCGATGCTGGAAAAAGAGAAAAGCAAAACGAAAAAGGTGAGCAGCAGTGTCACCATATCGCCATAAGTGGTCATCCAGGCCGGCGAACCCGGCGCCGGTGCCGGCTCTTTTTTCTTGGCCACGGGTTACACCTCCATTTCCCGATGCGGCGTTTATTCAGCCGGTTCTCCGTCCTGCGCGTTGGTCTCCGCGGCCGCCTCATCCTTGGCCGAACGCGGCAGGAAGGAATAGAGCTTTTCCTCAATGATGCGGGGATTCTCGCCCGCTTGAATCGAGAGCATTCCCTCCAACATCATTTCCATAATAAAAATCTCATCAGCGCTTCGCACCTTGGCCTTATTGGCCATCGGAATAAAGATCAAGTTCGCCATCAAACTGCCGTAGAAAGTGGTAACCAGTGCCGTGGCCATACCTGGACCCAGTGCCGAGGGGTCGTCCAGATTTTTCAACATATTGATGAGACCGATCAGCGTACCCAGCATACCGAACGCCGGTCCATAGGCGCCCATATTTTCAAGCAATCCGACACCTTTCATGTGTCGATCGCTGATGGTGGCGATTTCCGCCTCCATGATCCCCTTGACCAGCTCGGGATCCGTGCCGTCGACAATCAGCATAACGCCCTTCTGCAAATAGGGATCGTCCAGCTGTCGGGCCGTTTCTTCCAGCGCCAGCAAGCCCTCCTTGCGTGCCAGATTGGCCATTTCGATGATCACCGAGATCGCGCCCTTGGGATCGGTTTGGCGGCCTTTTTTGAACACAACCCCCATGACCTTGGTCAAGGTGGCGATGTCCCGCATCGGATAGGCCACAAAAAGAGCGGCGATTGAGCCGCCGATGGTGATCATGACCGAGGACGGGTCGATGAAGGAGCTGATAACGCCGCCCCCCCAGAAGATGCCGATGATCAGCATCGCCATGCCGGATACAAGGCCGATAATGGTGGTTAGCTCCAAAACAATCCCCCCAGAGTGACATTCGCCGTCGCATGCGGCTCTCGTCCGTTATGAATCAGTTCGACGTGTCCCGGGACACAACGGTCGGCAGCTTGGTAAACAAAGCCAGCCGATAGTTGATCACGCGCCGCACAATCTCCTGCGCCGATTCGGCCACAACGATTTTCTTGCCGGTGGTCAGTGTGACGACCGTGTCGGGCGTCTCCTCAATGAATTCAATGAGATGTGGATTGACATAGAACTCTTTCTCGTTGAGACGGGAAACCTTGATCATGCGTGCCCCTCCCCCTCGGTCTTTATCAAAGAAAACAGTAGTCATAAAAAATAGCGATAATCAAGACCCACAAAAGAGATGGTTGCGGCGGGAAAAATATCAGAGCCAACATGCGCCCCGTGCCGCCTGTTTTCTTTCGCATCTCCCCAAAATTGGTCGAAATCCCGCCTGTTTTATGGAGCTATTATACCCAATTTCCCTATAAGTTGTAAAGGATTATTTATTTTTCATTCCTTTGCGACAAAGAGGGCGCGGCGCCATGGCCAAAATCCGTCACAATGGGCAAAAGTTCACATAAGAATCATTCGAATTGCTTGTTTAAAACGGAAGCCCACCGGAGTTCTCTCCGGTGGGTCGGGCTGCAAGCAAACGAGCGTGTCTGGGGCGCAAGCGGAGGGAACGTGTGAAAGGAGGGGCGGCAGCCCCCGCTTTCGCATTCAATCACCCACCGCAGTGACAGATTTGGCGTGTTCGTCCGCCAAATCGTCCGGGACGTGGAATCTGTCAACGTCCCAGCCCACCGGAGGTTCTCCGGTGGGCTTCCGAATGACGGTCAGGCTCGGGCGAACGATTCACTCAAGGCCTAGCGTTTCAGATTGATAAGCTCCTCCAGCAGGGTATCCGAGACTGTGATGACGCGGGAATTGGCCTGGAAGCCGCGCTGCGTGATGATCATATCGGTGAATTCCTTGGACAGGTCGACGTTGGACATTTCCAGCGAGCCCGGCACCAGGGTGCCCGAACCGCCTTCGCCCGGCTTGTGCAGGATGGGCTCGCCTGAGTTGTTGGACTTCTCGTACAGGTTGTTGCCGACACGGCTCAGACCCGGTGCGTTGGTGAAGGTACCAACCGCCATCTGAGCAACGGGCACCAGATCGTCGTTTTCGGTGATGCCCGAGATCAAACCATTTTTGTCGATGGAATAGCTGACAAACATACCGTCGGGAATCATGATACGGCCCATGTGATCCCCGGCGTTCAAGGTGGACAGCGCCGCCATGTCCGCTGCGGTGACAAACTTCATGGTTCCGCTGAATCCGGTCGGGAAAGCGCTCTCATCGCCCAGCATGGTGCCCTGGAGGTACATACCCGTGGACGTGACCATAAACCCGTTGTCGTCGAGGTAGAAGTTGCCCGCGCGCGTGTAGTAGATGTTGTCATTCTGCTTGACGGCGAAGAATCCCTCGCCCGCAATGGCGAAGTCGAGCGAACGATCGGTGGTGGCCGTGCCGCCTGCCTCATGGACGACGTCGATAGAGGAAGTAGTCGCGCCCAGACCGACCTGCAGCGGATTGGTGCCGCCCAGCGCGGCCGAGGGCGAAGAGGACGAGCGCAGCGTCTGGTTGTACATTTCCTGGAACGTGACGCGGCTGGCCTTATATCCGTATGTGTTGACGTTGGCAATGTTGTTGCCGATGACGTCCATTTTGACCTGATGGGAACGCAGCCCGGACACGCCGGCGAACATGGATCTCAGCATAAATTGTCCTCCTTATGATAGGCACCGCGGCCAAACCCGCTGTGCGGTCGGATTATGTGAGTGCACGAATTTTCAACAACTGCAGCACGGTTTCTTCGGAGATTTCGGTGTCGGCGGGTCAGATCTCCGCGCCGGCGTCCGTCGTCGGAGCCACCTCATCCGCATTTGGGTCGGCGGGCTTGGTCTCGGCCGGGGGGAAGGGCTTGTTGGAAACCGCCGTGATCTGGAACAGGCCCAGCTCGTGGTCGCCCACCTTGACATAGACGCCGCCGTCCCGAACAATCAGCTTTTCAACCAGACCCTCAACGGTGACTTTCTTTTCGTCAATGACCACGTCGGCCTGGACGTATTTGCCCACCATGTTGGTACCGGCCGAGATGGCTTCGGCGTTGCCCGAGATGATCTTGTTGTCAAACACCTGCGTGATGTTGGACACATATACCGTCTCGTTTCCGACCATCACATAGGGCTGGCCGTTGAGCATCCCGGCCGAATCGACCGTACCGGCCACGGAACTGATCACACCGGTCTCCGCGTTGCGCACCGTGCCGATGATGCCCTGTCCAATCATGCCGTAGGCCTGAGAGAGCGAGAAGTTGTTGGACAGGTTGTTCATAGACTCAAGCGACGAAAACTGCGCCATCTGCGCGATCATGGCCGTATCCTCCATCGGGGCCGTGGGATCCTGGTTTTGCAGCTGCGTAATCAGGATTTGCAGGAATTGATCCTTGCCCAGCTCCTGATTGGCAGTCTTCACCTGTTCGGTGTATTTGTATTGTGTGCGGTCAAAGACCGGCAAAATGGTGGATTCAGGCATAGAGGGCTCCCTTCTTTTTGGCCTATGCGAAGTATTCCACACCGCCGTCCAGCAAATCGGCTGAAGCGGATACGGCGGCCATTTCGTAGACTTGTGTCTGTGGCGTCAGGACGGTGTTCAGCGCCGCCATCTGCAGCGCCCGGCGCACCGGTGCCTGATACGGCGTCTGCGGCTCGCCGTTGCGCTGTTCCTGTCCGCCGCGCGAATAGTCCCAGTTGATCTCGGACTGTGTGACTTCAATGGACTGCATATCGATTCCGGCGTTTTTCATCCGGTCGGTCAGCTCTTGGATTTGGCTGGCCAGCAGGCTGTGCGCCTGTCCGTTTTCGGCGGTGATGTGCGCCTTGAGCCCTTCCGAGCTCATCGAAAGCACAATACTGATCGGCCCCAAAAATTCCGGATTGAGCAGCAGCTTCATCGACGTGACACCCTGCTCCTGCCCCAGCTTGACGGCCTGCACAATCTGCTGGTTGACGGCGTGGGGCTGAACCGATTCGGCAGGAGGCGGCGCTTCGGTCACGACCGGCGCTTCCCGGTTGAGATGCGCGGCAAACGAGTGATCGACCGGCGCATCAGCACTGCTGGTACGTACACGGTCACCGTCCGAATCCTCCGGCATCCCCTCGGCGGCTGTCTCTGACTCGCCGTTTAATAGCTGGGTGTCCAGTTCTCCCGAGACGTCGTCCAGGGCAAGCGTGGCGACAACGTCGTTTTCGGTCGTCATTTCAACCTCGGGAGGCGAATCCTCTTCCAAATGGGAAAGACGCCAAAGAGCCGAGCGGACTTCGGTCTCCTGCTGACTGCCGGTTTCATTCTCCAGCAACCGCTTGAGCGCCTGGATCATCGCTTCGGTCTCCGGATCGGAATCGTTGATTTCGGCCATCTGGCCGGCCTGCGTCTCATCTACGCCGAGAACCGCGCGGGCCGCGGCGATGATGTCCTGCGGAGAATCGAGGCTTAAACGGGCGATCAGTTCGGTCAGCAATGAAAGTTCATCGACGCCCTCCTCGTCGGAGGCGCGGGGATTTTGCAGCATATCATCAAGATTCTCGTACCCGGCTTCGGCCGCCAGATCGTCCAAAATTTGGCTTAGTTGTTCGAGCGGCGTTTGGGTCGGGGCCTGAGCATCGGCGACATCCTTGTCATTGAGAACCGAGAGGTTCTCGCTTTCATCCTTGTTGGGTGCGACGGACTGGTTGTTGGGGGTGGGGGTCTGCATCATCGCGGCCAGCTCGGCCGGCGGCAGATCCTTCTTTTTCTTGTTTTGCGCCGCGTTTTTTTCGGCAAACCGAAGGAGCGCGTCGCCAAATTGGGTTCGGCCGTTCTTGGCGGCGGAGGTGTCTCGCTGCGAGGTCGTCTGGGTTCCGTTCAACAGAACAGAAAGCACTGAGAGATCGGTCATTGTGTTCCTCCTTTCAAAGGAAGAGCATCCTTGCCTCGGCGTTGCGCTCTCTCAGCCGGGGTAGTCTGTGGAACCGTGACCACGTCGACTTGGCCGCGAAATTCCCATCACCCGAGATCCGTCAAAATGGAGGCGGCCAGCGAGGCGTCCATTTCCTCCAATATGGCTGAGCGCGTGTCGTTCTTCATAGAAGAGAACAACCTGAGCACATAATTTCTATCGGACATTTTGGCGATAACTTTAGCCGCCGAATCGGCACTCATGAGCTCCAATGTCTTGACCACACTCGCTATATCGGTATTCTCTGCACCGGGTTGAGCTTTTATTTCTCCATTATCCGCGCTATTATCTTCCAGCGCTTGCTCCAGAATCGCAACAGCCTGTTCCCGTTCGGTTACATCCTTCTCGCGTCGGTCGATTTCATCCAGCTCGGCCGCGTTTTGATTGGATTTTTCATCCAATTTTTTCTCAAGCTCCATCAAATGCTGTTCCCGGGCGTCCTCAACGGCGCGATTGAGGTCGAGCAGGTCGGCCACCATCAGCTTGGTGCCGCCCACGTCAAAATACACGGCGCCCGCCGCCCCGACAATCAGCAGCAGCATAAAAACGAACATGACAAAGGCGCCCTTGCCGACGCCGCCACGTTTTCCTGTTTTTTCTTTTTTCTGTTTTTGTTTCTTTCCTTTGTCCCGTTTAGACGCCTTGCCCGCTTTGGACGCCTTCGATTTGGACGCCGCCGGTTTGGGCGGGGCCTTCGGCTTGGGCGGCGCTTTGGGTTTGGGCGCTTTCGTTTTTTTGGATTGGGTCAAATCGACGGTTTCTTCCTCAATAAAGTCTCTCTTTTCCTCGGACATCGGAATACCCCCCGGCACCGAATGGCGGTGCGTTTATCGGCAAATTCTTTTATTTACGGCGGCAAAAGCTCAGTCGGGCAGCCGGTTCCGGTCGCGCGTGATGCGGCTGGACAAAAAGTCATCGATGTTGGCCGCCTCTTCCTTCTTCTGCTCTTCGCGGTAAAGATCCCACTGCTTCTCTCTGAGCTTCTCCAGCATTTTTCGTTCGGTCATGGCCTCGACCAGCGCCACCTGAATGCGGTTGCGCTCCACAGTGGCCACCTGTATTTTCTCCTCGCAGGCCGTAATCTTTTCATAGAGGGCGTTGAATCCGATCTGGTTGCGCGTAAGCTCGCGCGCGTCACACCCCTGCCGGATTTTTTCCAGATGCTGCGCCCGCGCCTCCTCCAGACGCACCTCCACGGCATGCTTCTGCGCTTCAAATTGGCGGATGCGCGCTTCGGCCTCGGCGATCTCTCCCTTGAGCTGCTTTTCCAGCGATTCCTTCACAGTCAGCAGGGAGGCCATTGAGAATTGGAATTTTTTCAACGATCGCTCCCCCTTTTCCTCATTCAATACAAACTCTTTGTGCCCCAGTTGCATTGCCAAAACTTGAAAGGCGCAAAAATTCGCGCCGTGTTGCCGCGTCGATTCATTCAGCGTCAATCTAACAATCCCTAATCAAATCAATTTGCCGCTGACGCACCTCTTTGACCCGCTCCAAATCACAGGGATGTGTCTCATTCACAACCTTGACCATATAGTCGGACGCCCACATCCCGTGGCGCTCGGTATGGGGGATGCAGGCGATCTGCGCCAGCGTTCTCAGGGCAAGGTCTCTCTGTCTGGGTTGACTTTTGGCCAGCGCGTTGATCTCGCCCGCCAAATTCCTTCCCTTTTGAAAGGGCGCTTGGCCCTCCTGCCATTCGAGATTGACCGCGATAACCGCTTCACACCATGCGCCGTCGTCCGCGAAATATTCGCTTTGCATCCATTCCGCAAGCCGTATGCCATAGGCCGAGATCTGCCTCTTGCTCTTGGTCTGCCAGAGACTTACCAGCTCATTTCTCAGCACCGGTACATCCTCAATTTTTCCTCTGAAAATGCCCGGATAATCCACCTCTGCCGCCCCCTTGATTGCCTCTTCGAACAAACGATTCCAATTTCTTTCCGCCCCGCCGGCCACATCAGGAGGACACGCTCTCCGTCCGGCCGCCTCAGGACGACGCGCTCTCCGCCGGCCGCACCAGCTCAATAATGCGCCGCACCGTCTCCTCGAAGGTACAGGGCTCGTCGACACGCTGGTTGAGGATGGCCTCGATGCCCTTGTGAAGCGCGATGGCCTCGTCAATTTCGGGATTGGATCCGGCCTTGTAAGCGCCGATGTTGATGAGATCCTCGGCGTCCTTGTACACGGCCATCAGTGCCTTGAACCGGTTGGCCGCCTGCTTGTGCTCGGGCGCGGCGATGTCGCTCATCAAACGCGAAATGCTGGCCAGCACGTCGATGGCCGGATAGTGGTTGCGGTTGGCCAGAGCCCGCGAGAGCACAATGTGACCGTCCAAAATACCGCGCGCGGTGTCGGTGATCGGCTCGTTCAGATCGTCGCCCTCGACCAGCACGGTATACAGCGCCGTGATGGACCCCTTCTCCGAATTGCCTGTGCGCTCCAGCAGCTTGGGCATGACCGTGTAGACCGACGGCGTATACCCGCGCGAAACCGGCGGTTCGCCGACCGCCATGCCGATCTCACGCTGCGCCATGGCATATCGGGTCAGGCTGTCCATCATCAGCAGCACGTTTAGGCCCTTGTCACGGAAATACTCGGCGATGCTGGTGCCCACCATGGCCGACTTGGAGCGCACCAGCGCGGGCTGGTCGCTGCTGGCCACCACGATGACCGAACGCTTGAGGCCCTCCTCCTTGAGGTCTTTCTGCAGGAAGTCGTTGACCTCACGTCCGCGCTCACCGATCAGTGTAATGACGTTGACATCCGACCGGGCGTTGCGCGCGATCATGCCGAGCAGGGTGGATTTACCGACGCCCGACCCGGCAAAAATGCCGATACGCTGGCCGCGTCCGCAGGTGAGCAGGCCGTCGATGGCGCGCACCCCAAGCGGCAGGATTTCCTGAATACGCGGGCGGGACAGCGGGTTGGGCGGATGGTTTTCGACCGGGTAGTACTCATCGGCCAGCAGCGGCGGCCCGTTGTCAATAGGGTTGCCCATGCCGTCCAGCACACGCCCCATATAGTTCATGCCGACCGGCACGCGCAGGATCTGGTTGGTCGACACCACTCGCGAGCCCGGCCCGACACCGGCCAGATCGCCGTAGGGCATCAGCAGCACAAAGTTCTCACGGAAGCCGACCACTTCGGCGTTCAGGTGCGCGTCGCCCTTCAGTGTATAAATCAGGCACATCTCGCCGATTTTGACGGCCGGTCCGCGCGACTCAACGGTAAGCCCGGTGATCATTTCGACCTTGCCCGAGTAGATGAGCGGATCCATATTCTGAATGATGGAGGTGTATTTTTCAAAATCAAACATGGAACATCCCTCCCATATACAAGTAGGGGCCGGCTTCCATGCCGGCCCGCCGCGTTCATCTTGAAGACTGACGGGCATGGAAACCCGTCCTCACACACTGGTCATTGCTGTATAACAATTCATTCTCCCACTGTCAAAGAAGCCACGTGGCCCCCGTCCTTGTGCCATACTCGTGTGGAGCCTGGCCGCCTCTCGGCCAGGTTCTTGCTCCGCCGATTTTGGCAAAAGCAATGAGGATCAAACCTTTGGGGGATTCACTTCACCAAAGGTTTTCTTTGCGAGCCCCGCAGGGCGAGAACCCTCTTGTCGAAAAACAGGGTTTTTCGACAAACTATCTCTCTATCCCAAACTGCTGCGCGATCTGCCCCAGCTGCGCCTGCGCGCTGGCATCGACCGTACCGCTGTCGGTCTCGATCAGCACCCCGCCGAAGCCCACGTTGGAATCGTTGATGACGGTGGCCTGTATGGTGCCCTGACCGGTGTGCAGGGTAACGTCGCGTGACTTGAAGAAACGAACGTATTCGCTCGGGTTGACCCGGAGCGTCACCTCACGCTCGGCCTTGATCTGCCCGAGCGCCTCCTTCAGCATCGACAAAAAGGCCGCGTTGTTCTGCTCCAGCTCGATGCCCAGAATTTTTTCAGCCACGTCCAGCGCCAGCTTGAGGATTTGCCGCTCCATCGACTCCAGCGCCTTCCGGCGTTCCTCGTTGGCTTCGAGCAGCAACCGGTCGGCATCGGCCTGCGCGTGGTTTAAGATTTCCCCGACCTCCTGCGCCGCGTTTTCCAGCACCTCGCGCCGCACTTCCTCGTGCACCGAGGCGCGCATTTGCTCCACCTGCTGTTCGGCCTGACGGTAAATCTCGGTCGCCTCTTCACGGGCGTCCTGCAACATCAGGGAAACCTCTTCCTGCGCCACGTTGATGAGCTCCTCATAGGCCTGACGGACATCGGCCTCGGTAGAAGCGGGCAGGGGCAAGGACGAATCCGGGAGCGCCGCCTCGGGACCGGGTCTCGCCGGGCCGCCGGAGAAGCGGGTCTGCTCGGCCTTGATGACCCTAGGCAATGACCTCATCCTCCGATCCGCGCATGACGATGATCTCACCGGCATCCTGCAGTTTGCGGATAACGTTGACGATCTTCTGCTGGGCGTCCTCCACGTCGCGTACGCGTACCGGGCCCATGTATTCCATGTCTTCCTTGATCATGTCCTGCAAGCGCTTGGACATATTCTCGAAAATGATTTTGCTGACGTCGGGGCTGGTGTTTTTGAGCGCGATGGTGAGGTCGGCGTTTTCGACCTCCTTGAGGATGCGCTGAATGGCGCGCTTGTCCAGCTTGACAATGTCCTCAAAGACAAACATTTTACGGCGGATTTCGTCGGAGAGCTCGACATTCCTCTCATCGAGTGTTTCCAGCACACGGCGCTCGGTGCCGCGGTCGACGGCGTTCAAAATATCGACCGACGACTGAATCCCTCCGACCACAGTAAAATCGTCGGTGCCGAGGGAGGACAGCTTACGGTCGAGAATGCGCTCGATTTCGTGTACATACTCGGGCGAGGTGCGGTCCATGGTGGCGATGCAGCTGATGACCTCGACCTGCTTGTCCAGCGGCAGCTTGGACAAAACGCCCGCCGACATGACCGGATCTAAGTACGCCATGATGAGCGCGATGGTCTGCGGATGCTCGTTCTGCACGAAATTATACAATTGCTTGGGGTCGGCGCGGCGCACGAAATCGAAGGGCCGAACCTGCAGCGAGGAGGTAAGACGGCTGATGAGCTCCAGCGCGCGCTCGGGGCCGATGGCCTCCTCCAGCACCTCGCGGGCATAGTCGATGCCGCCCTCCGAAATATAGTTTTGCGCCAAACAGGAATCATAGAATTCGGCCAGCACAGATTCCTTGGTATCCGAGTCGACGCGGCGCACATTGGTGATGTCCAGCGTAATCTGCTCGATTTCATCGTCGCGCAGAAACTTAAAAATCTTGGCCGAATAATCCCGGCCGAGTGCAATGAGAAGGATGGCCGCTTTTTCCTTCCCGGTCAATTCTCTTGTCGTCGGCATAACACGGTCACCCTCCCTTACTGTTTTGTCTGATGTGCTGAATGATGCCGCCAGGTATCATTCAGCACATCACTATCTTTTCCGCTTGTTGTCCTCATTGAGCCAGTTGCGCACCAGATTGGCCACCGACTCGGGGTCTTTGTCGGCGAATTCCTCAACGCGCTGGCGCGCTGTGGACTTGGTGATTGTGATCTCCGCGCCCTCAGGCGCGGTCGCCATCTGCACCAGTCGGGCATATTCGTCGGCCTCGAGGTTGGCATCGTCCAACTTGTCCAAAGCCAACTTCGCCTCATCCGACGGCTTTTTGGCGAAGAATTTACTGATTCTGCGAAGGATGAGCAAAACGCAAATGACGATGACGGCGTACAGCAGCACATTCTTAATCAAATCGAACAGTTCATTCTGGCGGCGCTGATCCTGGTATTTGTTCATCAGCTCGTTTTGCACCGCCACCCCGTCGAACTTTCGGAACTCCACGGCGATGCGGTCATATTCGGTCTTGTCCAGGCCGACCGCGCAGGCCACCAGATTCTTGACCGCGTCGGACGCGTTGTTCTCGGAGCTCAAATTGTCCACGTTGATGGCCACCGAGATGGACAGATCCTGAATTTTCCCCTGCTCGTGCTGAATTTTGTCGATGGTCTGGTTGACCTCGTAGTTGACTTCCTTGGTCACCTTGCTGTAGTTGCTCATGGTCGAATAGTTGACCTCGGGATAGATGGTCGTGTCGGTTCCCGCGCCGTTGGTGTCGGTGCCGGGAACACCCGAGGACACCGGCGTGCCGGTGGCCTTTTCTACAATTTCCTGAACGCTGATGGCGATGCCCTCGTCGTCTACGACCGGCGCGAACACCACCGATTCGGTGCTGTGCTCGTCAAAGTCGAGCATCACATTGCCCGATACACGCACATTGTCGGTGCCGTAAATGGGCACAAGCAAAGCCATGACGTTGGAGACAATGTCGTCCCGCACCGCTTCGGTCATCTGCCGGTTGTTCGAGACACTGGACAGATCAAGCCCCTCCCGGCGGTTGAGCCGGTTGAAGTTTTGGTCAGTGATGAACACGTGTTCGGACGTGAGCTCGGACACACTGGCCGCAACCAGCGCCTCGATGGCCGAGATGTTTTCCTGCGACAGCGGGCCGTCCAGCGTCAGCATGACCGACGCGGTGACCGGCGTGGCGTTTTTCAAATAGGTGGCGTTGGCGTCGGGCCGCGCGATCTGCACGACGGCGTAGGACACGCCGGGATTGGTCATCAAGGTGGCGGCGAGGTTGTCCTCCTTGTCGAACAGCTCATACATGCGCTTTTCGTAGTCGGTGGTACCGAACCCACTGCCCAGGGCAAAGTTTTCATGGGTCAGCCCCTTTTTGCCCACACCGCTGCTGGCCATTTGCATATAGAGCGTGTTGACTTCATCCTGCGGCACCAGAATGGTGTCGGTGCCCTGGATCTGCGTCTTGACGCCCATCCCCTCCAGCGTCGCCAGAATCTCACCGGCCTCGGCCGGGTCAAGGTTGTGATACAGCACGGCGTATTGCGTCCGCGTCAGCAGCGAAACGGCGACAATAATGACCACCAGGGCCACACCGACAAGCGTAAAGAACCGCACACGATCCTTCCGTTCCGTGCGGTTCCATAGTTCCGTCAATTGTGTCCTGATCCGGTTGATCAGTTCCTTCAACCCTCAGCCCTCCCGAACAATGCGACGTAGGGCACGCCTGCCCCTCCCGTTTCCAAACCCTCGCATTCCCTGCGCTGTCCCCGTCCTATTTCGAAAAGCGCGCGGAGCCTGGCCGCCGCAACGGAAAACCCGGCTCACCGGTCCCTGCCCCCGCATTCCTTGCGTTTCGCAGGCGAACCATATCATTTTCCCCGAATTCATTTCGCCGCAGAAACGTTCGCCCAATCACTACTTTTGGAGGGCCACAGCCCTTCAAAAGTCTTATAGTTGCATGCGCATGACTTCCTGATAGGCTTCAATCATTTTGCTGCGGATTTGCAGCGCCAAATTGAGGGTGAGCTCTGCCTTCTGGGTCGCGAGAACCGCGTTGTGCAAATCGCCGCCGGTGGCCGACAGCGCCTCAAGGCTGGTTACTTTGTCGGACGCGTCGGTCGTGACGACATTGGCAAACGCCTCTTTCAGAAACTCGGCGAAATCCGCGCCCTGATTTTTGCCGATCTGACCGACCGACGAAGTGGACAATGTTTGGGGAATGCTGGGCAACACCCGATTCAATTCCATAAAAGCACCTCCGCATATTCGCGTGAAACCGCTTCAGCAGCCCGCATCCTTTTGCCAAAATCGCGCGGAGCCTGGCTGCCGTAGCAGGCAGGTTCTTGCTCTGCCGATTTTCGCAAAAGAAATGAAATCAAAAATTTCGGGGATTCACTTCCCGAAAGTTTTTCTCTGCGAGACCCGCAGGTCGAGAATCCTCAGGACGAAAAAGGATTTTTCGTCCTGCAAAACATTGCCCCGCGAATGTTTTATTATCCTCTGCCGATCTGCAGCGCCCGGTTGGCCATCGACTTGTAGTTGTTGAGCACCGTGATGTTGGCCTCGTAGGAGCGCGAAGCCGAGATCATGTCGACCATTTCCTGCTCCAGGTCGACGTTGGGCATGCTGACATACCCCTCGGCGTCGGCGTCGGGATGCTGCGGGTCATAGACCAGCTTGAAGGGGCTGGTGTCCTCGCGTGTGGCCGTAATGCGCACGCCTCCCCCACCGATCCGCTCCTGGGACTCCTGCAAAACATTCTTGAACAGATAGGGCAGGGAGCGTTCCTGCATGACGACATACTTCCGGCGGTAGGGACCGCCCGCCTCGGTGCGGGTGGTGGTGGCGTTGGCCACGTTCTCGCCGATGATGTCCATGCGGTAGCGCTGCGCCGTCAACGCCGACGCGCTGATGTCCATCGAACGGAAAAAGTTCATGCATTAGCCTCCTTTGTGCCGAGTCGCGTCCCCGCCGGCTCTCATCATTTTTCCCGAATTCACTTCGGGAAAAATCCCTTACCCCGCGCAACGGGCGCGGAACCATAATGCGGGAACCTGTCGAAACCTGTTTCGACGGGTAGCCCTCAAAAGGGGGCGCGGTGACCTATCGAAGCCCCGCTTCGATAGGTAGCGATGGGATCCCCCTCTTTTCTTTTACTGGCCCTCGCGGATGGCCATTCTGAGCCGGGCCAGCTCGCCGTTCATCTTGGTGATGAGCAGATCATACTGCAACGTGTTTTTGGCCAGCGCGACCATTTCCTGATCGGGGTCGACGTTGTTCTCGTCCATACGCATGGTATAGTTGGCGTTGGTCACGACCTCCGGATAGACGTCAAGCGGATCGTTGGCCGCGCCGAACTTGATATGCCTGTCCCGGGTCGTTTTGGCCTGAAATCCGCTGTTGTCTTTCAGCGCCGAGCGGAAGGCATCTTCAAAGTTGACATTTTTGCTCTTGTAGCCCGGCGTGTCGGCGTTGGCCATGTTCTGCGCGATGGTCTGCTGCCGAAGCGCCGAAGCGTCCAGCCCGCGTTCCAACAGGTTAACCGGTCTGAACATTTTTTCGAACAATCGAAGCCACCTCCTGTGAGAACCTCACCCTGTGCCGAAAAAGAACCGCATTCACGCGTAAAAGTTCTCATTCAGCAGATTGGGATACCCCGCCTGGGTCAGTATGCGCTCAATATTGGTAAGATACATCTGTGTCTCCTTGGGAAGCTTGGCGAACTGGTCGGGATCGTGCACATTGTCGACACCGCGCTTGGACAGTCCATAAGGGCCACAGTTGTAGGCGGCCAGCGCTGTTTTGACGTCGCCGTTATATCGGATGATCTGCGCCAGCAGATACCGTGCGCCGCCGTCGACATTCTCCTCAGGGTCGTAGGAATCCTTAACACCCAGCCCGGCTGCCGTATTGGGCATGAGCTGCATAAGACCCACGGCGCCGGCCGTGGAGACACAGGCCGCGTCGTAGTCGGACTCAGCCTGCACCACCGCATCCAGCAGAACGGGTGAAAGGCCGTATCGGGCGGCCACCGTTTTGACAATTTCCTCATACTCGGCGCGTGTGCCGCCGACCAAACCGGGTTTCTCCGCACTACCCACCGTCACTCCGTTGCCCAGCTTTTCCAGCAGCGCCAGCAGCTGATCGGTAGACGACGTGGTGTTCAGCCCAAGCATCGACGAGAGAGAGCCGAGATCCGCCGAGGAGCCGGAACTGTCCGAATCCGAGCCCAACCCCAAAAGCCCGATGACGGCCGAGCCGAGGCCCGAGCTTTTAGCGCCGCCGGCCGTTGCATTGGTACTGTCGGCAGCCGTTATCTGCGAAAACATCTGAGAAAAAGAAATGCCGGTGGAGGCTGAGATTTCCTCAACCCGAACCGATATGCGCGCCTGAACCTCGTTGAGGCGCGCCTGAACCAACTGGGCAGCCATGTCGGACAATGCAAAAGCCTCACTTTCCACCAGCCGCATCCTGCGATTGCCGAACGACGAAAAATGTTCACATAATTTCAACTGATAACTACATTATATAACACAAAACCTCGAAAAAAGTCAAGTGTTGGAGGGAAAAATCGACGCCAATGTTTCCGTGCCAAACCTGTCGAGGTTTGTATAAAACGCCCGCTGAGGAACAAGGGATCCATGGACACGCCGTCACACAGGAATATCGTTATTTTTTGGAGGGCGCTGAATAACATACGGTTAAAAACATGGTAAATCGAAGAGCCGAACAGGTCGGCAGGAAGGATAAGCCCGAGCGGCGCCCGGAAAACAGGGCGGGCCGCAGACCCGGCGGCAGTTCCGGCGGAGCGTCGGCTTATCCGACCGACCGCCGACCGTCGCGAGGCTTGACATCGAAGAGCCGAACAGGTCGGCAGGAAGGATAAGCCCGAGCGGCGCCCGGAAAACAGGGCGGGCCGCAGACCCGGCGGCATTTCCGGCGGAGCGTCGGCTTATCCGACCGACCGCCGACCGTCGCGAGGCTTGACATCGAAGAGCCGAACAGGTCGGCAAGGAGTACAGTGAGCGCAGCGGGCGGCTAAACCGAGACGGCACCGCAGCGCTGGCTGTTTAGACACACGCGGAGCGAACAGTACGACTGCCCGCGCGGCGCGCTCGAGGCTTGACGGGCGCGAAGTGACTTTCTCTGCGATGAGAAAGTCACCAAAGAATCGCCAAAGAGAACCCCTTCGATCGGGTTTCCCTTTGGAATTCCTTCCCCACGACCAAGGGACCCCGGCCCCGTTGGATCCCCTGATGGGGTTGAGTAACGGAGCAACACCGGAAATGTTTTCACGATCCCCCGTGAGGCGACCCCATGTGGCCGCCTTGCCTTATGATTGACAGGTCGATCTCGCGTTTCACACCACCCCGCGTCAGCCGTCAAGGATTAGGGATTGCGATTTCAAAAACGCGCGGCATGGAATAAAAACCTTGGATCGAACCGCTTCGGAGACTGTGCATCAACCGGCAGAGCCCGGATGACAGCGTTTGCGGAAAGGCCGTTCGCATGAAAAACAAACCTCGCGTCCCCAGACGCCTCTTTGGTGACTTTCTTGGCGTGAAGAAAGTCACGTCCTCCGTCGTCCCCCGCTGGAGGCGACGAAAAGAAACTTCAAGTTCTTTCAAAAATATATCCACTGATACACCTTTACCCCTGCACGATCGGTGTGTTGAAATTCAGATTCATCGGGCGCTTGACCACTTCCACAATACCCGAACCCACCGAAGCAACCAAAGTCCGGGAGACGCTGCCGCCCGTGTCGGCGTCACAGTAGGAAAGCCCGAGCTGCTTGATGGCACGCTTGACGAAAAACACATTCTTTTCGCCGACGCGGAAGCAGTCTTTTTCGTCGCGCGGGTCGATGCCCCCGTAAAGGGAAATCAGCAATTCCCCCTTGGTCACACCATAGGCGTTGGTCATTTCCTGGAGCATGAAGGCCGGGGCGGTATCGGCAAAGCGGCTGGGCGACGCATCCGAAGTGACGTCCCGATGGAAGGGCAGCTGAATGTGCGACATCCCCATACAGTGCTTCTGCGCACTGTAAAAGATGAGGCCGACACACGTCGATAAGGCGAACGTCTTGATGACGTCCGCCGGGTTATTGGAGGATTCAAATTCTCCGATCCCCACGACCAATTCCATGCCGTTTCCCCTTCAGTCCAACCGGTTCAAAAGTTCGGTCAGTACTTCATCTCTCTAACATACCGCAAAAGCCCCGGCGCAATCTGATCGAGCGGCCATTGCCGCGTTACGGCACCCATCTCATAGGCTTCTTTGGGCATGCCATATACCACCGAGCTTTTCTCGTCCTGCCCGATGGTAAACGCGCCGTGCCGCCGCATGTCCAGCAGCCCGCGCGCACCGTCAGCGCCCATCCCGGTCAAAATGATTCCGACGGCGTTGGCGCCGGCCCATCGCGCCACGGAACGGAACAGTACATCAACCGAGGGCCGGTGTCCGTTGACTTTTTCCCCGCGCGTAATCTGTACCGCATAACCGCCGACAGCCGTGCGGACTAGCTCCATATGCGCGTCACCCGGTGCGATCAGCACATGACCGGACTCGACGCGATCCCCGTTTCTGGCCTCGCGAACCTCCAGCACACTCTCTCTGTTGACCGATTCTGCGTAGAGCCGCGTGAACTCATTGGGCATATGCTGTACGATCACCATACCGGGGAAGTCCTTCGGCAACGCCCGGAGGATCTGTGTCGTGCTCTTGGTGCCCCCCGTCGACGCACCCAGCGCCACTATCCCTGAGAACCTGAAAGCGCCCTCCGTCGCCGGTTCGGCCGACATCTCCGGCAACCCGGCCGTCCGCCGCTCCTCCGCGGGCAGCCGCGCCCGGGCCGCCCGGTACAAACTGTTTCGAACGTGACTCAAAAAGTCATCGAGTGTGCCGCCCGAATAATCGGTTGGTTTGGGCACAAAGTCAAAAGCCCCGAAGCGGCGGCACTCCGAGGCCAACGCGCGGGCCGAACTGACAATCACGATGGGCAAAGGCCATTGCGGCATCAGGATTTTCAGGAAATCCACACCGTTCATCCTCGGCATTTCGACGTCGAGTGTCATGACGTCGGGCCGCAGTTTCATGATCAACTGGCGCGCCTCATAAGGGTCGCCGGCCTCGCCGACAACCTCAAAAGCCGGATCTCCATTCAGGCTCCCGGCCAGCGTTTTCCGAAAAAAGGTCGAATCATCCACCAGAAGCACGCGGATTTTCGATTCGATACGGCAAACCTTCCTTCAACAGCTTCGTTCTTCCTCAGTCACAAACATCCGCTGATTCAAATGTCACAGCACCACAACGCTCTTTCGGCGTCATGCCGGTACGCAAAATTCACATCCCGCGCCATGTCTTGATCCGTCATGGGGTACTCTCCCTCAGAGGGGACGTCGATAGATGGAGGGTTGAACATACTGGTATCGGCAGTCGGGCTTGCTGATGGATTCCGCCATCCCGATGAACAGATGTCCCCCCGGTTCAAGAACGTCAAAAAAACGATTGACCAAAGCGTCACGCGTCGGCTTGTCAAAATAAATCATCACATTGCGGCAAAAAATCACATGGAACTTGCGGCGAAACGGCATGGTTTTCTGCATCAGGTTGAATGGCCGGAAAATCACTTCCCGGCGAATGCTGTCGCGCACCAGTACGCGGTCGCGCGGCAGCTCCTCAAAATACCGACCGCGCCAACCCTCCGGCAGTCCCTTGAGCCTGTCGGCGGGATACACCGCCTCCTGTGCCTGCGCCAGAACCTGCGGAGAAATGTCGGTGGCCAGAATCTGCGTATCCCACGCGCCCTTGTTCAGGCCGAAATAATTGTCCAGCACCATGGCCGTGGTAAAGGGCTCCTCGCCCGAGGAACACCCGGCGCTCCAAATGCGCAGATCCTTGTCCTGCAAAGTACGCACAAGCTCGGGCAGTATTATGGTCTCCAGATACCGGTAGTGCTGCTCCTCCCGCATAAAATAGGTGTAGTTTGTGGTGAGCTTGGTGATCAGGACTTTGGCTTCAGCACCCGTCTTGTCCTGCAGGATGTCATCAAAATAATCGGAAAACTGCGCATATCCCTTTTGCTCGAGCACACTGGCAATGCGCCCCTCAACAAGGGTAATCTTCCGTTCCAGATCGATGCCGTATTGTTCCTTCATGTAATCAACCAAACGCATGAATTCGTCCTGTTGAATTTTGACCATAGCTCCTCCTTCATGCGACTGCAGCGTCGTGACTTCAGCAAAGAGACCGCTCTTGGAATACAAGAGAACACCCGACAGGAGGCCGTGTCCCACCGCCTCCTGGGCAACCGATGAATCAATCGACGCGGCAGCACGGCGAGAATTTTTGCGCACCGGGAAGGCGCAAAAAGGCCGGTGTGACGTTGTGGCGTATTGGTTCAGCGGTTACCTTATAACCCGATATTGCGGGCCAAAAAAACTTAGCGTGCACGAAATTTTGGAACAGAAGGAATTATTATGTCTAGTATACTCGATTTATGAGCGCACGTAAAGAGCACACTTTGGGAAGCGCGTCAGAATCTGCCGGGGTGCTTGCATAGATCACCGCAATACGCCGTCGGCCAACGCCGCTATACCTACCATTCTCGCCATATTTCTCAAACTTATGATTGCCAAATGAACGCGATTGTGCTAAACTATCTTGGCGCGTATGCGCAAATCCACACACCCGCACGACGTCGGCGCCCCTCTGCCCGAACAAGGCTCCGCCTTCCCGTCTTTGGGAAATGCGGAAAACGCTTGTTCCGGTGGGCGCGGCGGATGACGCGGGTGGCGGTACAAGAAAAAGGAGGCATTCCCATGGCTGTCGTATCCATGAAGCAACTGCTCGAAGCCGGTGTCCACTTCGGACATCAGACCCGTCGCTGGAACCCCAAAATGGCGCCCTTCATCTTCACCGAGCGCAACGGCATCTAGATCATCGACCTGCAAAAGACGGTGAAAAAGCTCGAAGAGGCCTACATGTTCGTGCGTGACCTTTCGCTCTCGGGCGAAACCCTGCTGTTTGTCGGCACGAAGAAACAGGCGCAGGACGCCGTGAAGGCCGAAGCCGAGCGTGTCGGCATGTTCTTTGTCAACGCCCGCTGGCTGGGCGGCATGCTGACCAACTTCAAGACCATGCGCCGCCGCATTGACCGGCTCAATCAGCTGAAGAAGATGCAGGAGGACGGCACCTTCGACATGCTCCCCAAGAAAGAAGTTATTCGTCTGCACGGCGAAATTCTCAAGCTCGAGAAATATTTGGGCGGCGTCAAGGACATGCACCGTCTGCCCGGCGCGCTGTTCATCATCGATCCGCGCAAAGAGCGCAATGCCATCGCCGAGGCTCACAAACTGGGTATTCCCATCGTCGCCATCGTCGATACCAACTGCGATCCCGACGAAATTGACTATCCCATCCCCGGCAACGACGATGCGATTCGCGCCATTAAACTCATTTCGAGCATTATGGCCAACGCCATCACCGAGGGCCGTCAGGGCGAGCAGGGTTCTGCCGCCGAGGAAGCGCCTGTTGCGCCCGCCGCGCCTGTCGCGTACTCCTCTTCGGCCGCTCCTGTTGCCCCGGCCGCTCCTGCGCAGGACTGATTTGATTTTGTTTTTTCGTCCGCCCAACCGCGGACCTGATATCAACCTCATCTGAGAAAGGAAGAGTCATTATGGCCTTTACCGCCAAAGACGTAGCCGCTCTGCGTGAAGCCACCGGAGCCGGCATGATGGATTGTAAGAAAGCCCTCGTCGAGTCCAACGGGGATATGGAGGCCGCCACCCTTTTTCTGCGTGAAAAGGGACTGGCCGCCGCCGCTAAAAAAGCCTCGCGCATCGCCGCTGACGGCGCGGTCGCCGCGTATGTCTGCGACAATTGCGGCGCGGCTGCCGTGGTCGAAATCAACAGCGAAACCGACTTCGCCGCCAAGAGCGACGCGTTCCAGTCCTTTGTGGGCGATGTGGCCAAAACCATCGTTACCGCCAAGCCCGCCGATGTCGAGGCGCTTCTCGCCTGCCCCTTTGTCGCTGATGAGAAATTGACCGTGGCCGACGCGCTGCGCGAAAAAGTGCTCACCATCGGCGAAAACATCCAAATTCGGCGTTTTGCCTACTACGACGCCCCCGCCAACTTCTCCTATATCCACATGGGCGGTAAGATCGGTGTCCTGCTCAACATGACCGTCCCGGCCGACAAGCAGTCCGCCGCTGAGGTCACCGAGCTGGGCCGCGATATCGCCATGCAGATTGCCGCCATGCGTCCTCTTTTCCTGAGCAAGGACGATGTCGACCAAGAGCTTCTGGAAAACGAGAAAAAGGTTTTCCTGGCGCAGGCCTTGGAAGAAGGCAAGCCGCAGAACGTAGCCGAGAAAATGGTGGCCGGCCGTGTGAACAAGTATTACCAGGAGATCTGTCTGCTGGAACAGCCCTATGTCAAGGACGGTAAGCTCACCGTGGCCGCCCATGTTCAGAACGTTGCCAAGGCGTTGGGTACGGACATTCAGTTGAAAAAATTCACTCGCTTTGAAAAGGGCGAGGGCATGGCCAAGCGCGAGGACGATTTCGCGGCCGAAGTGGCCAAAATGCAGGGTCAATAGAGCGATTCCGCTCTGATAACCGCACCCCGCCGTTTCAACGGAAACGGCGGGGTGTTTTGGCGCATACATATCTTTTTCCCGCGTCGAATACAATGAGTACGAGCGAATAACGCTTTGGGAGGGATGAATGATTAACGCCGGTATTGCGCTTTTCCTCTCGCCGTACCCTCCCCCACGACTGCCGCTGCTTACCTCCGACCAACTATGCGCCTTCAAGGATCCGACACCGGCGCGTTTGCGCCCCCTGATGCACACCCTCCTCTACATCCGGACGAAAGACGACGAGGGCCGCTGGGGGTATCCGCTTGCCGTGTCTCCCAAGGCACTGGAGCGCTATATTCATGTGGGCGGAAGCTGGGAAAAGGCATTACTGCCGTGGGGCAGTTTGGAGGTCATTTCGGCTTAATGGCTCACAAGGAGAAGCTTAGCTCCGAAGGGAGGGATATTCCATGGATAACGTGACACCAGATTCTTCTATGGAGTCGAATGAAAGAGACCCAAGTGTGATTGATTTTGTCACATCCAGTGACTTTATCAGTCAGCTTCCCCAGGATTTCGATGACGTTCATTTGGCCAAGGTGCTGTTTGGCTCCTTTGCTGTCTGGAACACACAAGTGGAAAACTTTGATCGAATCCTTGAGGACATCGGCGCCTCCAACATTGGCACGTATCCCATGATTCTGGGCACCCTTGGCCGTCTGGATTTGGAGGCGGCGGGCATCCTTCAGGCTCAAAACCTGCCTTATCTGGGCTTTGACGGGCAGGGCGTGTTGCTCGGATTCGTGGATACGGGCATCGACTACACGAAGGAATCCTTTATCTATGAGGACGGCTCGAGCAAAATTGTCCGGATATGGGATCAAACGGCGAAAGGACAGCGCCCCGAAGGCTACTGGTTCGGCGCGGAATACACCAACGAAGAGATCGATCGTGCATTGCGCTCGGAGGATCCGCTTTCGGTGGTGCCGCATCAGGACAATGACGGACACGGCACCTTTTTGGCTTCGGTCGCCGGCAGCGTAGACACCGGCGACTACATCGGCGCCGCGCCGCGGTCCGACATTATTATGGTGAAACTCCGCGGAGCGAATCCTTTTTATCGAGAGCGCTATCTGGTGCCGGCCGACCAGCAAAACGCCTTTGAGTCCACCGACGTTATGCTGGGGGTGGAGTATATTCTGGAGCAGGCGGTTGCGTTGGGTCGTCCGGTCTCCATCTGTATCGGTCTGGGCAGCAATTCGGGGGGGCACGACGGCTTTTCCGCTTTTGAAGAGTATCTGACGCGCGCGGGTAACCGACAGGGGGTCTGCATCACGATCGCCTGCGGGAACGAGAGCAACGCGCGACATCACACGATGGGCAAGATTCCCACCGAGGGCGCCTCACAGACCATCGAAGTCAAAACGAACGAGAACTCCGATCCCGTTCTGATCAACCTCTGGACCTCCCAATCCAACCGCCTGTCCGTATCGCTCATTTCTCCCGGCGGAGCGGTGGTGGCGCGCCAACCGGCCCGCCCGGGCGTACTCTATGAGTCACGGCTCATAGTCGAAAACGTCTTGGTACAGATACGGTACTATTTCCCGGTAGAGAATACAGGCAGCCAAATGATTTCCATCCGGCTGATCGACCCGTCTCCCGGCATCTGGACCATTGTGGTCTACGGCGACATCGTCCTGGACGGCGTATTTCACGCCTGGCTTCCCATGACTGGTTTTGTCGCCCCCGGCATTGAATTTCTTGCGCCTATTCCCAACTACACCATCACCGCGCCCGGTACCGCACAGGGCATTATTACCACCGGCGCGTTCAGTGCACAAAACGGCAGTCTCTATCCGCCTTCCTCGTGGGGCCCATCCCGCATGCCCGCTATAGAGCCGTCCTTCGTGGCGCCGGGCGTCAACGTTTCCGGCATGTTTCCAACCGGATATGGCACGGCCAGCGGCACAAGCGCCAGCGCGGCCATCACAGCGGGTGCCTGCGCGTTGATGCTCGATTGGGGCATTGTGAACCGCAACGAAGTCTCCATGAACACCTACCTTGTCCGCGCCTTTTTGATTCGGGGCTGCGACCGGGACGCCGGCATTGAGTATCCCAACAACCAGTGGGGCTATGGGCGGCTCAATCTGCTGCGTACCATGGGGCTCATCTGGGGGACCTAGGGCTGACCATCGAGGAATCCATCGCAAGCGAAAGTTTGCCCGATTAACAGGGCTCTGGGGAAAAAGTTTGCCGGCAAGCCAAACGGCTTGCCGGCCTTCTCACATCCGGGAAACGGAGAATCCGTGATCGGACAGCGCATACAGCGGGTATGCTATCTCTTTCTTACATCAAACGCCGGATTGAATGCGTAGATGTTCTTTTGATCCAGGTCGTCGCAGACACGCCGCAACGCCTCGCTTACAGCCGCAAGGGTTAGAGGGACAAGCCGGCTGCTAACAACAACATTTCAGGCCGTGCTTTGTACCGAGATTTCGGACAAGCACGGCCTGTTTTTTTAGTTTAATACGCCATATGTGCCGTAATGCAAAAGGGTATTTTTTGGCCATTTAGAGTACCATCGCCCAATAACCATTTTAGGCGACGCGACTGCCACCATCAGTGCTAATATATATTTGCGTTGATGTGCAAATATCGACAACAAGTGTCAATTGCAGATTTTTGGCGCAGATACGCAATTATATAGCAAAGGAGG
>JAVBPF010000008.1:0-25564 GCA_031549735.1 Oscillospiraceae bacterium | reverse complement strand
TGTCCGTCCGCATCATGGTCGTCGATGAACACGATGTTATCCAGGTCAGCCTCCAGCTTGTCCAAGCGTGGCCGGATGTCGGTCTCCAGGTCGTTCTCTTTGGTCTGGTAGACCACGACACTCGGATCCCGTGACGGTGTCCTTTCATCGTCGGTGATAAACTCACGACCGCGGCTGATGGTGGCCGCCCAGTCAAGGATGGCCCAGGTTTTCGTGGAGCCAGAGATGCCGCCCATGATGGTCAGCTTCCCCTTGGGCAGATACGGATACAGCAGGTACTCCGCCCGTTTGGGCTTCACCTCGGACATGCGCCGTACCCTGAGCTTACGAACCGGCGACTCAATCCGTGGGTCATACACCGGTGTATCCTTTACCAGTTGTTCCAGCAGTCGCAAAGTCTCAGCCCGCCCCACCTGTGTGACCAGGTCTGTGATGTCACCCTTCTCAGGTAAGTTGGGACAAACCCGGGTCAGATCCAGCAGGGAAACCTTACAAGCCACTGTGCGGATGGCATTGGCCTCCGTTATGGCAAATCGTTTTCCTATGTCGTCATTGTCCTGGAGGATGACGACCTCCTTGTTCCGGAACCATTCGGTGAAATGGGAGGGCCATTTGTTCTCCTGAGCGCCCAGCGGGGATGAGGTAGCTACCAGGCCCAGACTACTGAGCGTCTCTACATCCTTCTCCCCCTCCACCAGAAAGACAACAGGCGCCACCAGCATCTGCGGAAGCCTGTACAGCACATGGGGAGCGTCACCCTTACCCCTCTGCCAGCCGCCTTTGCCGTCCGGTTGGGCATAGAAGAAGGTCTTGCCCCCGTCCGGTTTCCGGTATCTCTGCTTCCGGTAGACAACTTGGCCGGCGTCATCGTGGTAAAAGTAAGTAGTGATAAGTTCCATGCGGCCAGCCTTTTGCCCTGTCGAAAATACCGCGGCTGTTTCCCTGGGCAGTAAATCTGTTGCCACCAGCCCCAGTTCGGTCAGGATATCTTCAAAAGCGCATCCGGCGTGACACTTCATCAGGATACGGCCATTATCCCCCATCGCTACAGACAAGCTGGGCGAATGGTCGTCGTGTGCCGGGCAGCGGGCATACCACTGCGGGGCCTGTCCTGTCACACCCCGGAGCCGGGCAAGCAGTTCTTCAATAGGCATGGCCCGTCCTCCTCATCTCACCATTGTCCTCAGCAGAAATACATACGTACTGTTTTGAGGGCGCAGTAACCCTCCGATTATTCTGGGGATACCCCCCTGTGTCCGAATGCATCTCAGATGACCTGTCCATGGTTGGCGGCCAGCCAGCTGTGGAAGGCGTCGATGGGAATGAGCCGGCGGCGCCCGACACAGAGTACCGGGAAGCCCTCTATGTGCGTCATATCGGTTGCCTTGGGAACACTGATGCCCAATTGTGCAGCCAGTTCCTTGATGGACATGGTGAGCTTGTCCTTCTTAGGTACAGGTTCAGTGGCAGGAGAAGAGATTTCCCCTAATACTCTGAGGACGGCCGCTTTGACCGCCTCCTCGATGACCGACTCGATGGTGTGTGTTGCGTTGTCCATGCTGTTTCCTCCCTCTTTTGGGTGCTGTTCTCGAGCATATTTTGTGCTGTCACAAGTATACGCTTTTACCCTTCACGCTGTCAAGCACCAACTGTGCTGTTCCCTCTTGCAATCCCGCACGGTATGTGCAATACTAAGAGTGAAGGTGATACACATGAGTAACTATGCAGAAAGACTGCGTCAATTGAGGGTGGCGCGCAAACTGACCCAGAGGGACGTGGCAAACGTCTTGGGCCGAGCGGAGAGCACCGTGAGGATGTGGGAGCTCGGCAAAAACGAGCCGGATCTTGACACGCTCAAGGCACTGGCGTCCTTTTTCCGTGTCTCTGTTTCCTACATTGTCGGGGAGACGGAAGCGACAAAACTACCCGACGCGGAGGTCACAGCGGCCTCTATCGACGAGGATTTGAAATTTGCCTTGTGGGGTGATACTGAGATTACCGACGAGGTGTTGGACGAGGTGCGCCGTTTTGCGCGGTTCGCCCGGGCCAGCTGGGAGGAACGGGAAAAAGGAAGTGGTCAGTAGATGGACTATGGAGAACTGGAAGAACTGTACTGTGAGACCGAAGAGGAACATATCCCTGTCCTGAACCTGTCCCTTCCCACTTCGTTTTCTATGTCGGTACGGGATGAGCGCGGGCGCATGGCCATTGGGATGGACATCTTCGGGATAACTACCCTGGAGGAACAGAAGGTGCGCCTGGCGCATGAGTTGGGGCACTGCAAGACGCTGAGCTTTTACAACCATGCCGGTCCCTGTGACCTGCGTGGTAAGCACGAGCGCCGTGCCAACCGCTGGGCTGTGCACAGGTTGGTACCTTATGGTGACCTACGGAATGCGATACGCGGCGGGACAACTGAGCTGTGGGAATTGGCGGAGGAGTTCCACGTAACCGTGGACTTCATGCACGTAGTCCACGAGCAATATGAACGGGAATATGGTCCGGGGCATTTTGGCGCTGATTTGTCCAGTGAGGAAGATGTGCTGGTGGATAATGAGCCGTGATGTCATAACGGGCACTATTGCTGTGGGCAAGTGGTGAGCCAGGCCCGCCAAATCATGCAACTTCCGCTTATCTCCAGCCTTGAGCTGGACAGGCACTTATTCTGTCGGAATACTACAGAGATTGTGGGTGAACTCCATGGCAACCACTAAGTCTAAGCGTGCTGCGCAAGGGGCAGGCACCATTCGCCAGCGCCCGGACGGGCGTTGGGAGGCGCGTTATACCGTCGGGCGTGATCCGGGAACGGGGAAGCAAATACAAAGATCTATATACGGCGCCACACAGGCGGAAGTCCTGAAAAAGCTCCAGCAGGTCAGTGTGGAGCTTGAAAGTGGCGCCTACATCGAACCGTCGAAAATGACCGTGGGGCAATGGTTGGATATTTGGTTGGAAGAGTATCTTGGTAACGTAAAACCGCGCACTGTGATTTCCTATGCGGAACACTGTAGGCTTCACATCAAACCCGCCCTGGGCGCTGTGAAACTCACAAAACTCAGTGTGCATAGCATCCAATCATTTTATAATGCTCTGTATCGCGGAAGCGACGGCGAGCCTGGTCTCTCGGCAAAGACTATTAAGAACCTCCACGGTGTTTTGCATCGAGCACTGGAACAAGCGATCAAACTCGGATATCTAAAATTCAACTCCTCCAGTTCGTGGTGCTTACCACGTATTGAACGCAAAGAGATTAAACCCTTAGACGAGGCAGAAACAGCTTCTTTTTTGAACGCCATTCGCGGACACGTCTATGAAATTGTCTATCTGGTGACGCTTTTTACAGGTATGCGCCAGGGCGAAGTTCTTGGTTTGACCTGGGATTGTGTGGATTTCGAGGTGGGAACAGTTCTGATTAACAAGCAGCTTCAACGAGCGCGGGACGGCTCTGGTAGATATCAATTTATCTCAACGAAAAATGGGAAAGGGCGAACGATTTCGCCGGCCAAGTCGATCATGAGTTTACTCGATGCTCGACGCAGGGAGCAAATCGAACAGAGGCTGAAGGCCGGCTCGGCCTGGACAGAGGGCGATCTGGTTTTTACGAACGAGATCGGGCGCAACTTGTCGCCGCAAACAGTGTATCTGCATTTTAAGAAGATCGTGAATGAGATAGGATGTCCTCAGGCGCGTTTTCACGATCTACGACACTCCTATGCCGTGGCTGCGCTACAATCCGGAGACAACATTAAGATGGTGCAGGAAACATTGGGTCACCATACAGCAAGCTTTACACTGGACACCTATGCCCATGTGACTGAGAAAATGAGACGTGACAGCGCCGACCGGATGGATAACTATTTTAACTGGGTCAAAAACCTGTGAAGGGTAGATCAAAGGGTACGCGCGAGAGTCCACACACAAAAACAACCCTGTAACCATTGAAGTTACAGGGTTTTCCTTTGGTGCGCGAGGCGGGTTATGAACCCGACGCGTCCGTTTTTGATTCACTAAATCGCGTTTGCCACGAATCTCCGCTCATGCCGCCGCTTATTCCACCCGAAGCGTGTCCAGCATACAATGCAGCAGCACAGCGCCGCCCTCGGCCGCCTCAAGCGGATAGGTCAGCATGACGTCAAAAGTGCGCGCTCCCGCCGTGACCCGCTGATAGACCACGCGGAATCCCTCCGTCGTCTCTGCCTCCGGCAGAGGACTGACACCGTCGGATGGGACAATTTTCATCAAAATGGTCGGCAGCAGCAGCGAGTCGTCACGCGGCATAATGATGTCGCCGTCGTCGACGGTCAAAAACTGAAAGTCGGGCAGCAAATAGATGGCGTATCCGGCGTCGCTGACCCGCAGCGTACCGGTCATCACCTCGGACATACCCTCGCGCGTCACGGTCATCTCCATGGTCGAGTCAAAATCATCGGCATCCAGCGCAAACGAGGGGCTGGTTTCCGTCGTGGAGACCGGCGGCGACGGACTGTCCGTAGCCGTAGGGGAATCCGCAGGCGAAGGGGGAAGCGGCGGCGTTTCGGAAACGACCGGGGGCGTCCCTACGGGCGAAGCCGATGGCGGCGTAACCACCACCGTGGTGCAGGCGGACAAAAAAGCGGCCACCATCAATATCAAGATCAGAGCCGCAAGCTCCGAACGGTTTACGCGCATATCACGTTCCCCTTTCCAGTCAAGACACCTTACGCTGCACTGAGTGTACCAGATGGTGTCCTCCGTGGCAAGTGAAATATGACGGCAACACGGCTTCACGCGGCGGCGCTCAACCGCCCGATCCGGGCCCATTCGCCTCCCCGGGCTCGACCGTCTGACAGACCCCCGACGAGGGGCATCCGGCACACCCTCCGGGGCACCCCGCGCAAGCCGCGCCTCGTTTTTTGTCCCGCCGCATTTGGCGCAGAATCAGAAATACAATCAGGAGCAGCGCCGCTCCGACAAGCAAAGTCCCCCAGTGATCGGCCAACCATACAAACACAGTGTACCCTCCCCGTCAGCGCGTCCACGGTTCGACGCCAAAATTCCCTCTTGTTGCCGCTCAGAGTTACGCTCTTGCGTATTCACGTCTTCCGTGTACGCGGTTCTTATCGCGCCGGAACAACAGATATCCAAAACCAATGACCACCAGCAGCGCACACACCGTGCCCAAACCGAAGCTTCCGTCCGCGAACCAACTGCCCAGCTGGAACACGCACAGCGCCGCCGCGTAGGCCAACACGGTCTGAAAACCAATGGCAAACCAGGTCCAACGCGCGCTGTTCATTTCGCGCCGGATGGCGCCGATGGCCGCGAAGCAGGGAGCGCAGAGCAGATTGAACACCAGGAACGCGTACGCGGAAAGCTCCGTGAAACTGCCCCGCAAGGTGTCCCAGATCTCCACGCCGTCCTCGGCTACCTCGGCGAACCCGTAGAGTACGCCGAAGGTTCCAACCACATTCTCTTTGGCGACCAACCCGGTGACCGTGGCCACCGTGGCCTGCCATGTGCCGAAGCCCAACGGCGCAAACAGCCAGGAAACGCCTCGGCCAAGCCCGGCCAGCAAACCGTCGCCCAAATCCTCAACCATGCCGAACTTGCCGTCGACAAACCCGAAGCGGGAAAGGAACCACACCACGATGGACGACAGCAGGATGATCGTACCGGCCTTTTTGATGAACGCCCAACCGCGCTCCCACATGCTCCGAAGCACATTGAGCACCGTCGGCCAATGGTAGGCAGGCAGCTCCATCACAAACGGCGCGACCTGACCCGCGAAGGCCTTTGTTTTCTTCAGAATGATACCCGAGCAGACGATGGCGGCCATGCCGATAAAGTAGGCGCTGGGCGCCACCCACCACGCCCCGCCAAACAGTGCGCCCGCGATGAGTGCGATGATGGGCAGCTTGGCGCCGCAAGGAATGAAGGTCGTAGTCATCACCGTCATGCGGCGGTCACGTTCATTTTCAATGGTACGCGAGGCCATGATGCCGGGCACGCCACAGCCGGTGCCGATGAGAATGGGAATAAACGATTTGCCGGACAGCCCGAACCGACGGAAAATCCGATCCATGATAAACGCGATGCGTGCCATATAGCCGCAGGCCTCCAGGAAGGCCAGAAACAGGAAAAGAACCAGCATTTGCGGCACAAAACCGAGCACCGCGCCCACACCGGCGATGATGCCTTCTACGAGAAGGCCCTTGAGCCAATCGGCCGTGTGAATGGCGTCGAGTCCCTGCTCGACCAAACCCGGAACACCCGGCACCCATGCCCCGAACGCGGACGGATCAGGCTCTTCAATACTCAAATCAGACAGGAGCTGCTCCCGAGCCTCCTCGTCCATCCCCTCATAAAGCAGTCCCTGTTCTTCCAGGTCGGCCAGCTGCGTCTCGTATGCTTCAACCGCTTCCTCATACGCGGGGGTACCGATCCCCAGAAAGCGCCAGCCATCCCCGAACAAGCCGTCGTTGGTCCAGTCGGTAACCCAGGCACCTACAGTGGTCACCGAGACGAAATACACGAGAAACATGACCACGGCAAAGATGGGCAGCGCAAGAACGCGATGGGTCACCACACGGTCGATTTTGTCCGAGATCGTGAGGTTGCCCTTCCGCTGCTGCTTGACGCAGCACTGCGCGACAAGCGCCGTGATGTATGTATACCGTTCGGACGCAATAATACTCTCCGCGTCGTCGTCCCGCGCGTCTTCCAGCGCGCTTGTGATGTCATCGACATGGGGCAGGCCTGTCATCTGCTGCGCGATTTTTTCATCGCGCTCAAAAAGCTTGACAGCCAAAAAACGCTTCAACTCCTCAGGCGTATCCGGAGCCAGCCGCGCCTGGATGGCTGCGAGCGCCTGTTCCACCGGCTGCGAGAATCGGTGAATCGGCGCGGCGCGCTTCTTTTCGCCAAGAGCCACCGCCATCTCGGCGGCCTCAGAAACGCCGGTCCCCTTGAGCGCTGAGATTTCCACCACCGGACAGCCCAAGGACGTTCCCAACCGGGCCGTGTCCAACGTATCCCCGCTCTTGTTCACCACGTCCATCATATTGACCGCCACCAGCACCGGGATACCCAGCTCAAGCAGCTGCGTCGTGAGGTAGAGGTTGCGCTCGATGTTGGTACCGTCGACGATGTTCAGAATGACGTCGGGGCGTTCGTTGAGCAGATAGTCGCGCGACACCACTTCCTCCAGCGTATACGGCGAAAGCGAATAGATGCCCGGCAGGTCGGTAACGACCACTTCTTTGTGACGTTTCAGCCGACCCTCTTTCTTCTCGACCGTGACGCCCGGCCAGTTGCCCACAAATTGATTGGATCCGGTCAGCGCATTGAACAGCGTCGTCTTTCCGCTGTTGGGATTGCCGGCCAGCGCAATTTTGACAGACATAGTACCCCTCCCAAAGTTAGCTAAATCTAACATATTGTCCGAAAAAAACAGTTTACCGGACAACCCGTAAACCTCTTCCTTCCCTGTTACGCGTGCTCCACTTCGATACTCTCGGCATCGGCGCGGCGCAGGGACAACTCATAGCCACGCACGGTCAGTTCAATGGGGTCTCCCAGCGGTGCCACCTTACGCACCGAAATCAAAACGCCCTTGGTGATGCCCATATCCATAATGCGGCGCTTGACCGCGCCGGCGCCGTTCAGCCGGACAACCGTGGCGCTGCTTCCCACCGGGACCTCATTCAAATTTGGCATAGTTCCCCCTCCGATTCAGCAAAACACATTCTTTCAATCTTATGCGCAAACGAAATCCGCCCATGGTGCAAAAGCAACCTCAAGCGGAAAAAGACCGGACGCATCCGTTCTATACGATGATGCGGTTGGCCATTTCACGGCTGATGGCCACGCGGGAATCCTTCACATTGACGATCAGGTCGCCGTTGTTCTCCGACACAACCATGATGTTTCCGCCCACGACAAAACCCAACGACTCCAAAAAACGAACCGTCTTCTCGCGGCCGCCCACGCGTTTGATGGAATTGTGTTCCCCCATTTTGGCCAAGGTCAAAGGCATAAACGCCCACTCCCTTCACGATGTTAGCCTTAACTAACTATATGTTAGCACGCTCTAACCCCGTTGTCAATTCTTTTTTATCCTACTTTTGTCGAAAACGCGGAGGTGTTTTCGATTGAATGGCGATGCCGGAAATGATAAGCTCTGTTCATTGAAAAAACGAACAAGGAGAAATGCGATATGACGCTGCGAACATGGGCGGCCGCCTGTCTCTGCCTGATGCTGTGCGGCTGTTCCCTTCAGCCCGCGCCGACCGAACTCTCCGCCCCGCCGGAAAACTCCATACCGACCGCGCCCGTCTCCCCTGCCGAACCTTCGGTTTCCCCCGACGCGCCGGATTCGCCGCCCGCGACCGACCCCCGCGCTCCGGACGAATCTCTTTTTGCCCCGGTTTGGGAGGACGCCGCCCGTATACTGGAAACACTACCTCTGTCCGAACAAATCGGTCAGATGCTGCTGGCTCGTTGTCCGTCCGAGGAAGCGCTTTCCATCATCAGCAACTTCCATCCGGGCGGGTTTGTGCTGTTTCGCAACGACTTTGAGGGAAAGTCCCGCGACGAGGTCATCGCCGCGCTGGCGTCCTATCAATCGGCCTCGTCCGTGCCCATGCTGATGGCCGTCGATGAGGAGGGCGGCACGGTGGTGCGCGTCAGCGCCAACCGGCAACTGATCGGCCACACGTTTTCTTCCCCACAGGCTCTGTTCGCGCAGGGCGGAATGGGCGCCATAGTCGCCGACACACAAGAAAAATCGCAGTTCCTGCTCGGACTGGGCCTCCAGGTCAATCTTGCGCCGGTGGCCGATGTCTCCATCGGCAAGAACGATTTTATCTATAAGCGCGCCTTCGGTCAGCCCGCCCCGGAGACCGCCGGTTACGTGAGCGCTGTGGTCTCAACCATGAATGAGGAGAACATCGGCTGTGCGCTGAAGCACTTCCCCGGATACGGCGACAATGCCGACAGTCACACCGGCATTGTGGTGGACGACCGTCCTTACGCACAGTTCCAGCAGAGCGATTTTCTGCCCTTCAAGGCCGGGATCGAGGCCGGCGCGGGCTGTGTGCTGGTGGCTCACAACATCGTCACCTGCATAGACGCGGAAAACCCCGCCTCCCTCTCACCCGCGGTACACCGTGTCCTGCGGGAGGAATTGGGCTTTTCCGGCGTCATTCTGACCGACGACCTGTCGATGGACGCCATCACCGACCGCCGCTCCGATGTGAACCCGGTCGTGGCCGCCGCGCTGGCCGGCAACGACCTGCTGCTGGTCGACGATGTTCCCGCCGCCGTGGAAGTGCTGACACAGGCCGTGGAGGAGGGTATGCTTCCCCGGGGAACCGTTGAGCAGGCGGCACAGCGGGTGCTGGTGTGGAAAATCACGTTGGGGTTAATGTAACGCTCAGCGCATGTCCCAAAATGAAGCCCGACATAACAGAGACCGCCCCTTGTGAGGCGGCCTCTGTATCATTCGATTGTGCGGACGAAACGACCGTTAGCGAAAAAAGCCGCCCAGCGCGGGAACGAGCTTCTCCGAGAGGTTGCCCAACACGGGGATTTTGAACCATTTGTACTGATAGGCAAACACCATGCACAGAATCTCGAGCGCCATGAACGCGAGCCCCAAGATCAGTACGATCACGCTGACAATCCCAACCCCGAGCATACCGCCAGTCCACACCAGCGGCAGCAAAATGGCGTTCAGAATCATCTCAATGATCACGACCGCAATCATGCGGAACGCCCCAAGCAGGACGGCCTGTATGGCGTGAAACTTGATAAATCCGCTGTTTTTCTCCATGAAAAAGAACACGAGAGGCGACAACCAGACGATGTACGTCAGGATGGGGATAAACGCGAGAAGCGCCACGGCCAGATAGCACAACAAGGCCACCAGATTGGCGTCCATCCCCCCGATGGTCGATCTGTGGGGCTGCTCAATGCGGGTTTGCATAAACTCTCCTCCTATTTTCATCGCTAAAAAGCCTATTCATTTTACAGGATTCTACTCCAGACGGGAAGAGGAAAATTTCCGGTTTCCTCTAACTATTGTGGAAGTCAGGCATGGCAACCACTCGCAGTCTGTGATATAATCATCGCAAATTGTGTTTCGGAGGGTAGCCGCCATGAAGCTGAAATTCTCTCGAACGCATCTATTGCTGGAGAGCGCCGCCGTTGCGCTCCTTCTGTTGTCGTGGCTCTATCTGGCGATTCGGTGGGAAAGCCTGCCCGAAAGCGTCCCCTCCCACTACAATTTCGCAGGCGTGGCCGACGCCTGGTCGGGCACGCGCTCTCTGTGGCTTTCCCCAACGATCAGCCTGTTGCTCTACGCCTTGGTCACCGTAATCGGTTTTTTCCCCAAGCTGTGGAATGTTCCGGGGCGTGTCACGGAACAAAACCGGACGCGCGTCTATGGTCACCTCCGAACGGCGATACAATGGCTCAAGCTGGCGGTGTGCGCGATTTTTGCCTACATGACACTCTGCTCGGCCAATGCTTGGCCGCTGGGCGGCTGGTTTTTCCCGTTGGTGGGCGCTGGCGTTGCCGCCGCTCTTGGCATTCCTCTGTATAGGGCCGTCAAGGCCACACAAGGTTCGACATTTTCTGCAAGGCGGTGACGGAATGCTCGACAACATCCATACCTGGCATACGCGTGTGACCACCTTTGACTGCGATGTCCGGCGCGCGCTACGTCTGTCCTCCCAGCTCAAGCTGCAGCAGGAGATCGGCGAGCTGCATCTCAATTCGGTCGGGCTGTCCTACGAAAAGCTCTACGACAACGGTCTGGTTTTCGTGCTGGTCGGCACGGTCTCGAAGCGGCTGGCTCCGCCGACGCTGGGGCAGGACATTGTCGTGAAGACATGGAGCCGGGGTTCGAAGGGCACGCGTTTTTTCCGTTGCTATGAGTTTTGGGATACGTCCGGGCAGCTGCTCGTCGCCAGCCAGTCCTCCTTTGTCGTGGTCGACCCCGTGACCCATGTCCTCCAGCGTCCCCAGCATTTCGACCAGTTCTATCAGCTTACGCACATGGACAGAGACGGAGGGTGTCCTCCGCCGCAAAAGATTGTTGTCCCTGAGGGCATGACCGAAACACAACGCCGCCCCATCCGCTATTCCGACATCGACTACAACGGACACGTCAACAACACCGTCTACGCCGACTTTCTGGTCGACGCTCTGCCGGACAGTTTATCCCACAATGAGACCAAGGCTTTCGGCATCAGCTTTCTATCCGAAAGCTTACTGGGCGATGAGCTGACCATACATACCGGCACGGAGGACAACCGTGTCTTTTTCCGGGGAGCGCATGCCCGGGGCGACAGCTTCACCGGTTGGATCAATGAAGGGCGAGAGTCATAAAGCACAAACAATAATCGAAACCCGGACATCCGCCGTGACCAAGTCCCAAGGCAACGCCTGAGCACTACGGCGCAGCGCAAAAAACGGTTCGAAATGAGGGGGGCGCTTCTTGCAACAATTCTTCAATGATCTGGGTCACTGGCTGGTCAATATGCCGGTCTGGGAGCAAATGCTCATGGTCTTTGTCATCTCGATGATTCCCATCATTGAGCTGCGCGGCGGCATCATTGTGGCCGCCATTTGCGGTCTGCCCTGGTATCTGGCCTTTCCGGCCGCTGTCATCGGAAACGCCCTGCCCGCGCCTTTTATCGTGGTGTACATCCGCCGCATTTTCAAATGGCTCAAGCGGAAAAACCGCCTCGTCGGCGCGGTCTACCGGTTGGAGCAGCGCGCCGAAAAGCGCATCAACAAACTGCCCAACGCCGTATTGGTCGGACTGGCCATCTTTGTGGCCGTTCCGCTGCCAGGCACCGGCGCCTGGACCGGTTCTCTGCTGGCCGGCGTGATGAATTTGCGGCTACGGCGCGCCTTTCCGGCCATTCTGATCGGGGTGATCACCGCCGGATTCGTCATGTGTATCTTGTCCTACGGACTGTTCGGCGTTGTCGCATCGGCGCTGTAATGACGCCAACTTTTGACGACAAACTCTCTCGTTGGGCGCACAGCCCTCCCCTTTCCGGCATAGAGTGAAGGGAAGGGAGATGTGGCTATGAGCCCGGTTTTCGAAATCATAGTGGCCTATTTGGCAGCCTTTGGACTGGTTTCTCTCGCTTTTCTTGTTTTCGAGATGCTGGCCGGCCGGCCGTGCCACGATGTCGTTGTGGTGCCGCGCGAGCAGCGGGGCCTCATCGAGGAATTGGCGCTTTACATCGAGAAAAACGGCCTCGACGGCCATGTGTGGGTCGTCTGCGACGAACCGGACGACGAGCTGTGGCATCTGCGGGAAACGGTGGAACGCGGCGGCGGGGTGTGCGACGTTGTGGGCTCAGCTCAGTGGGAAAAGTGGCTTATCCCGCGTTGACGGTTCGCCCGGACGGTCGCCGTCCGGGCGGTTGACTTGTGGAATGAAATGGAGTCGGAATATGGACACGGAGGAAATCCGGGTGGAAGGCCAGCTGGCCGCTGTCGTCTTTTACAATGAGACCAACGGCTACGGCATCGCCAAAATCGATGCCGGCGATGAAGTGATCACCCTCACCGGCACCATGCCCAAGCTTTCCAAGGGTGAGCATGTTCGGGCCGTCGGCGTGTGGACGACACACCCCCAGTTCGGCCGTCAGGTCAAAGTCTCCGCCGTGGAAAGCACCCTGCCGGCCGAGGCGGAGGGTATTCGCGCGTTCCTTGGCAGCGGCGCCATTCGCGGCATCGGCCCGGTGATGGCCGAGCGTTTGGTGGCCCGGTTCGGCGCGGAGACGCTATCGGTTCTGCGGGACGACCCCCAGCGCGTCGCCGACATATCGGGAATCTCTGTCCGCCGCGCTCAGGAGATGGGCGCGGCTTTTGCCGCGCAAAATCATGTGCGTCTGCTGATGTCCTTTCTGCTGGAGCACGGTATCCCGGCCGAATACGCCGCGCCGCTGTTCCGGATGTTTGGTGAGCAGGCGGTCGATTTGCTGACGCAGGAGCCCTATCTGCTGACAGAGGATCCTTTTTATGTGACCTTTTCTCTGGTGGACAGCATGGCGCTGTCTTTGGGGCTTTCCGAGGATGATCAGCGGCGCGTCAAGGCGGCCATCCTGTTCGAGCTGCGGCTGAACATGGAGGACGGACATGCCTTCCTGCCCTATGTCATGCTGACCGACGTGGTGCAGCGGCTCATCCACGTCTCGAGCGAGGCCGTGGAAGAGGCCAAGCAGGCGCTGGCCGACGCGGGGTCGCTGGCGCTGGAAATGCGGGGGCAGCGTCAGGTCTGCTATCTGCCCGAACTGTATGAGGCCGAAAAGACGGTGGCCGACCGGCTGCGCGTCCGATCGACCGAGCTAACTCCACCCCGGGGCTTGGATCAGATCATCCGGCGCGTGGAAACCGAGACCAAACTGGCGCTGGCGCCGATGCAAAAGGAGGCGCTGACTCTGGCGTCGCGGCATTCGGCGATGATTCTCACCGGCGGCCCGGGCACCGGCAAAACCACCACCCTTCTGGCCATGCTCACGCTGTTCGACCGACTGGGACTCACGGTCATGCTGGCCGCGCCCACCGGCCGGGCGGCCAAACGGATGAGCGAGCTGACCGGCCGGGACGCCAAAACCATTCACCGCTTGCTCGAGGTCGACTTCGATCACGAGTCCGGCCGGGTGGCCTTTATTCATAACGAAAACGCGCCGCTCAACACCGACGCGGTCGTCATCGACGAGATGTCCATGGTCGATGTACTGCTGATGCGCGCGCTGGTGGCGGCATTGCGGCCCGACACACGGCTCATTCTGGTGGGCGATCCCGATCAGCTGCCATCGGTGGGGCCGGGGCATGTGCTGCATGATTTGATTAAAAGCCGGGCCATGCCGGTTGTACGCCTGACCGAGGTGTTTCGGCAGGCGCGGGAGAGCCACATTGTCCTGCAGGCACACGCCGTCAACCGGGGTCATCTTGAGCCGCTTCGCCGCAACGACAACGATTTTTTCTTTCTGTCCCGCAAAACGCCCGAGGCGGCGCTGACGACCATCCTCGAACTGTGTGCCGAGCGATTGCCCAACAATCTAAAGCTGTCGCCCGCGCAAATTCAGGTGCTCTCGCCCACAAGACGCGGCGTCACCGGCACAGTCAGCCTCAACACACACCTGCAGGAACGACTCAACCCGCACCGTGAGGACAAGCCTGAATGCCGCTGGGGCAGCCGGGTGTTCCGGCAAGGCGACCGTGTCATGCAGCTGCGCAACAATTATGATCTGCCGTGGAAGCGTGTCGACGGAGAGGCGGGGCTGGGCGTGTTCAACGGCGATGTGGGCATCGTTTTACAGGTTGACGCGCCGAAACAGGAGCTGACCGTTCTGTTCGACGACCGGACGGTGCTCTACCCGTTCGACCTCACACATGAGCTGGATATGGCCTATGCCGTGACCGTACACAAGGCGCAGGGCAGCGAGTATGACGCGGTCGTTCTGGCGGCTATGCCCGGCCCGCCCATGCTAATGACCCGTCGCGTGCTCTATACCGCCATCACGCGTGCCTGCAAGACGCTCATTATCGTGGGGCAGGAGGAAACGCTGGAGCTGATGTGTGAGAACAGCCAGGATCGGCGTCGGTATTCGGGGCTGCTCTCGCGCATGAAGGCGGAGGAGTGAGAGTGAACCGGGGGTAGCTTGAAGTGCTCCGATAGACATACATATTGATTCGCAAAAGACTGGTTTGCGCAAAAATAGCGAATCCAGCGGAAACTAAACCGCACAAGGCATCACTACTCAGGGAGTAGGGCTGAAACCGGGATTATGCTGCCCGAAAACCTTTGACCTCATCGATTCGGTGGTCGTGTGACAACCGGCAGAGCCCGGGTAACAGCGTTCGTGCAGGATTGTTTGAGCGAAAGGCAAACCCCGCATCCCCAAAACGCCTCTTTGGTGACTTTCTTGGCGAGAAGAAAGACACGTCCTCCGTTCCCCCTCAGGGACAAAAACTACATCGATATGAATGGTTAACAGCGCGTAAATTATAGACACAGAAAGAAGATGTCCTTCTGAAAGCTCTGATTGGGAGCATGAGAAGAGGGCATCTTTTCCTATAATCAACATATAAGTGCTCCAAACAGGAGCTTCATGATGGGTTGATGATATGCCGCAGAATGACAAGATGAACCGCGCGATCGCGCGAAGAATCAAAGCCGCCCGAACGAAGGCAGGCATGACGCAAGAGGCGTTGGCGGCACGTCTGCAGCTTTTGGGCTGCGATATTTCGCGTGGGACGTTGGCCAAAATTGAGGTAGGGATACGAAGTCTCTTCCCCGATGAGCTCAAGGCTTTGCGAATCGCTCTCCAGGTCTCTTACGAAGACCTGTTGGGAGAAGAGGGCATGCCCTAATGAAAATCTTCAATCTCCTCTTTCCGCCGCGCTGTCCCTTCTGCCGAAAGCTAACCGGGCAAACTCAGGTCTGTGAAGAATGCCGCCGTGCCTTGCCGTACGTGGGCGATACGCTGTTTGCCGTCGAGGGCTTCGACTGCGCCGCCGCGCTCTACTACGAGGAGAGCGTGGAGCAGGCGATTCACAACTTCAAATTCAACGGCCGCCGCGGCATGGCGCCCCTGTTGGCCGGGTTCATGGCCGAGGCAGCGCGAGACCGGCTGTCCGGCCGCTTTGATACCGTGACCTGGGTGCCGGTCAGCCGAAAGCGGCTGAGGGCAAGGGGTTACGATCAGGCCCAACTGCTGGCGGTCGAGGCAGCCACGCGATTGGCGTTGCCTCTCCTGCCGACGCTGGAGAAAATCGAGGAGCGTGCGCCGCAGACCGCGGTGTCCGGTGCCGAGCGGCGCGACCATGTACGCGGCGCGTTTTCCGCACGATCGGATGTCGCGGCAGGCGGACGCTTTCTGCTGGTGGACGACATCCTCACCACAGGCGCTACGCTGGCCGAGTGCGCCGGGGTTTTGAGGCAAGCGGGCGCGGCTTCGGTCGTGGGCGTCACACTGGCCAAGACGCGTGAGTTACATACAACAGGCGGTCGTTCCTCTTCGTGAGGTACGACCGCCTGTACATATTGTTAATACCGCTGCAGATCAATGGCCCAAGCTATTGGGAACCTCAATAGTGCGCCACATCCTCCAGATCGCTGACCGCGTAATCGGAACGCGCGCCCAGCGACTTGCGCGGCTCGTGTCCGATCTGGAACATGGTAACGATGCGATTGAGCGAATCGGCTTCCTGCGAAAGATCCTGCGCAGCCGAAGCGGTCTGTTCGGCTGTTCCGGCGTTGGACTGCACCACACTGCCGATCTGCGAGATGCCATCATCGATTTGCGTGATGGCGGCCGTCTGCTCGCTGGTAAATTGAGAGATCTCACCGACCAGCTGTGCGGTCTGATCGATCCCCTGGATGATGTCTCCGAGGAAGGTATTGGTCTCCCTCGCGATACGGACGCCATCCTCGGCCTTGAGCATCGAGTTCTCAATGAGCGTGGTGGTCTCGTTGGCAGCCTGCGCACTCTTGCCGGCCAGGGTGCGCACCTCCTCGGCCACGACGGCGAAGCCCTTGCCGTGCTGACCGGCGCGCGCGGCCTCTACAGCGGCGTTGAGCGCGAGGATGTTGGTTTGGAAGGCGATATCGTCGATGGTCTTGATGACCTTGGAAATGCCCTGCGAGGCCTCGCTGATGGCGCTGACCGCGCTGACCATACTCTCCAGCTGCGATTTTCCCTTCTGCGCGCTCACCGAGATGCCCTGACTGACCGACTGCGCCTCGGCTGCCATTTGGGCGTTTTGCTTGGTGCGCTCGGACACATCGGAGACAGTGGCCGACAGCTTTTCAATGGCGGCCGCTTGCTCGGTGGAGCCCTGCGCCAGCGCCTGCGAGCTCTCGGAAATCTGACCGGAGCCGAGTGCGACCTGTTTGGACGAGTTGTGGAGGTTGCCGATGATGTCCCGAAACCGCTCGACCAGCTGGCTCAGCGCCTGACCCATGGTGTCCTGACCGGAACGCACGGGGATGTCGGCCGTGAGATCGCCGTCGGCCAACTGCTTGGTGGCGCGCGCCTGCGCATCGGCCGCAGCGGCGATAGCATTGAAGGAGTCGGCCAGCTGACGTATTTCACCGATATAGGAACCGGAAAACGCAACATTGGTATTGCCCTCGGCGATTTCCGCCGCCACGGCGGTAATCTGTTGGATGGGGCGGCTGATGCTCTTGCGAATAAAGAGGAAAATGGACAGAATCGAGAGCAAAAGCACACCGATCAATATGGGAAAAATAGTGTATATCAGGCTGGAAACCGGCGCATTCACGGTGGCCGTCGGCACAACGCCGTAAAGGAACCAACCGGTGCTGCCGATGGGCTGCGCCGTAAAATATTTCTCCACACCGTCATAATCGAGGCCAATGACGGCTTGAACCACCGAGTCGGCGTTCGCTTGTATCGAAGCCAGACTTCCGTCCGACACATCGGAGAGAAGCGGGAAATTGTCGTCGGCGTCGGGAGCATAGCTTTCGTTGGGATGTACCAAAATGTGCCCTTCCGCATCGGTCAGAAAAGCGTAGCCGCCCTCGGCGGGCGTGGCGTCGCGTACGACATCGGTCAGATCATTGATAAGGATATCAGCTGCGGTCACACAGAAAACCTCGTTGTTTTTGAACACGGCCTTGGATATAGTGATACAAAGACTCCCGGTTTCCGTGTCGGTGTACGGCGGTGTGACATATGCCCGGGAAGTGTCCTGCATGGCGGCGACATACCAGGGCCGCTCATAGGCAATCCACTGATCCTCAGGGGCAGGGTCATACCCGCTGCCGAACACACCACTGCCGTCCGGGAACCCGACATATACGTCATAACATTCCTGTACCGCAGCTTGGGTTCTAAACAAATCCATTAAGCTCTCTTTGGAGGGGTCGGTCAGGTAAGCCATATCGACGGAGAAAGCATCGATAAATTTTATCTGGTTGCTAAGCCAGCCGTTGATTTCTTCGGCTTTGCTTTTGGTGCTCATCTCCAGAGCGTCCACGGAGTGCTTCTGAATGGAATGACCGCCCACAACCAGGCAGACCGAACCCACAACCAGCATGCCCACGAGGCAGATAATCGACGCGACCAGAATCATACGAGTACCGATGCTCTTCATACACAGTTCCCCTTTTGTGCAAAATGGAGAAAATGCAATCAGTCACAGGAGCTTTTCAGATATTGTGCCCTAAAAAGTGATAAAAATTCGACTGATTGCCTCATTCCCATCATGACACGAGCTAAAAAATTTGTCAATACGGGGAATTGGACAAAGGTTTGCGGGAAGAGTTGGTTATTTTGGTCATCTTTACAGGACGGCAATTCTCAGATATTCACATCTTCTTGCCGCCCGTCTGCGACAGGCTTCGTTTTGGCCTCCACCCCGCCTACGCTTTACGGGAAGGACGGTGGCTCATGCGCTCGAACAGGAACCGGATCCTCTTGTACACCAATAGCGTAATCAGTGAAATGACGACGCCTTTGAGCAGGTTGAACGGCGTGAAAGTGTAAAGAACGAGGGTAAGCTTGTCGGTCACGGCGGGGATGATTTTGGACGCCATTCCGAGAATGGCTTCCATGGGCGCAATCGTGGCGCTGAAGAAGGGGATGGTGATGAAATAGTTGCAGAGTCCGCCGGCCAGCATCATGGCCACTGTGCCGCCCAACATGCCCAACAGCGCGCCCCGCAAGATGTGCCGCCTTTTGTAGACAAGGCCGGCCGTAACCACCATCGCCGAGCCGACCAAAAAGTTGGCCAGTTCTCCAACGCCGGCGGTGGCGGTGGCGGGCAGATGGAGTAGGTTTTTCACAAGCTCGACCGCCACGCCGGCCACCGGTCCGAAGGCGAAGGAAGCGACGAGGGCGGGCATATCGGAAAAATCAAATTTTAGAAAAGCCGGGAAAATGGGGAGCGCAAATTCCAAATACATCAAAACGGTGGCCACAGCGGCCAACATGGCTATGTAGACAATTTTCATCGTGCGCTGTCGGTTCATTTTTCAATCTCTCCTTATTGAGTAACAAAACGCGCCCCGAAAAAAATCAGGGCGCGTAAAAGACGAAACCTTGTTTCCTTCTCTCATCCGGACTATACCGTCGGCTCCGGAATGACACCGGATCAGCGCAATGCGCTCGCGGGCTAAGATTTCACTGGAAATCCATTACCGCCGGTGGGGAATTACACCCCGCCCTGAAGGATCGATTAAATTGTAGGAGTAACACCTGCACATCGCAGAAGTACGCTTATGCCTCCACCTTAATGACAACGCCCGAACCGATGGTGCGGCCGCCCTCACGGATGGCGAAACGGAGGCCTTCTTCAATGGCGATGGGGGTGATGAGCTCGACGTCGATCTCGACGTTGTCGCCCGGCATACACATTTCGATACCGTCGGCCAGATTGACCACGCCGGTCACGTCGGTCGTACGGAAATAGAACTGCGGACGATAGTTGCCGAAGAACGGCGTATGACGGCCGCCCTCTTCCTTGGTCAGCACATAGACTTGGCCGCGGAATTTGGTGTGGGGCTTGATGGTACCGGGTTTGGCCAGCACCTGACCGCGCTCGATGTCAGTTTTGGCAATACCGCGCAACAAGCAGCCGGCGTTGTCGCCCGCTTCGGCGTAATCGAGGGTCTTGTGGAACATCTCGATACCGGTGACGACGGCCTTACGGGTCTCACGGATACCGACGATTTCGATTTCCTCGCCGCTCTTGAGCTGTCCGCGCTCGACACGACCGGTGGCTACGGTGCCGCGGCCGGTGCTGGTGAAGACGTCCTCAACGGGCATCAGGAAGGGCATGTCGGCCTTGCGGTCAGGGGTGGGGATAAACTCGTCGACGGCCTTCATCAGCTCAACGATGGGCTGATATTCGGGTGCCGAAGGATCGGTGGAGTCGGATTCCAGGGCGACCAAAGCCGAACCCTTGACGATGGGAATGTCGTCGCCGGGGAACTCGTAGGCGGACAGAAGCTCGCGGACTTCCATCTCAACCAGCTCCAGCAGTTCGGGATCGTCGACTTGGTCAGTTTTGTTCATGAAAACAACGATATAGGGCACGCCGACCTGACGGGCAAGCACGATGTGCTCGCGGGTCTGGGGCATGGGGCCGTCGGCGGCCGAAACCACCAGAATGGCACCGTCCATCTGCGCGGCGCCGGTGATCATGTTTTTAACATAGTCGGCGTGGCCAGGGCAGTCGACGTGGGCATAGTGGCGAGCCTCGGTCTGATACTCGACGTGAGAGGTGTTGATTGTGATGCCGCGCGCCTTCTCTTCGGGCGCCTTGTCGATCTGGTCGTACGCGGTGAAAGCGGCGCCGCCGGCGAAGCCGAGCACCTTGGTGATGGCGGCGGTCAGCGTGGTCTTACCATGGTCAACGTGACCGACGGTACCAATGTTTACGTGCGGTTTGGTGCGCTCAAATTTTTGCTTACCCATGGTCTGGATGTCCTCCTTATATGCTTTCGTTATAACTTCAAAGATACGAGGGTATTCTACCCAATCATGCGCTGTTTTGCAAGCACATTTTTATCTTTCGCCGAAATGTCAGCGATTGATCAGCTTTTCCTGCATACTGCGCGGCAACTCGACGTAATGGCTGGGTTCCATCGAGTAGACGCCGCGTCCCTGGGTGCGGGAACGCAGGTCGGTGGCATAGCCGAACATCTCGGACAGCGGCACGTTAGCGTCAATCTGCTGCACGCCCGACCGCGCTTCCATGCCGTTGATGTGCGCCCGGCGGCTGTTCAGGTCGCCGATGACATCGCCCATGTACTCTTCCGGCACGGTGACGACTACTTTCATGATGGGCTCAAGCAAGACCGGATCGGCCTTGCGGCAACCGGCCTTAAAGGCCATGGAACCGGCGATTTTGAAGGCCAATTCGCTTGAGTCGACCTCATGATACGAACCGTCGTACAAGGTGACCTTGACGTCGACAACAGGATACCCGGCCAACACGCCCGATTGAATGGCGCCCTCGATGCCGGCGCCGACGGCGGGGATATACTCCTTCGGAATGGCGCCGCCGACAATCTTGTTGACGAATTCGAAACCGGAACCCGGTTCGCCCGGCTCGACCGTGAGCTTGACGTGGCCGTACTGACCACGTCCGCCCGACTGACGGGCATATTTTTCTTCGACGTCGGCCGATTTGCGGATGGTCTCCTTGTAGGAAACCTGCGGCTGACCGACATTGGCTTCGACCTTGAACTCGCGCAACAGCCGGTCGACGATGATTTCGAGATGCAGCTCGCCCATGCCGGCAATGATGGTTTGTCCGGTGTCCTGGTCGGTGTAGGTTTTGAAGGTCGGATCTTCCTCCGACAGCTTGTTCAGCGCCAGCGCCATTTTTTCCTGACCGGCCTTGGTGCGCGGCTCGATGGCTACGCGGATGACCGGGTCGGGGATGTCCATCGACTCCAGCACAATTGGGTGCTTGTCGTCACACAGCGTGTCGCCGGTGGTGGTGTTTTTCAAGCCCACGGCGGCCACAATATCGCCGGCATAAACCTCGTCGATGTCCTCACGGTCGTTGGCGTGCATCCGCAGGATGCGGCCGAAGCGTTCCCGGTGTCCCTTGCTGGAGTTGACCGCTGTCGTGCCTGACTTGAGCGTGCCCGAATAGACACGGAAGAAGCACAGCTTGCCCACATAGGGATCGGTCATGATCTTGAAGGCCAGCGCCGAGAAGGGGGCTTCGTCGGACGAAACGCGCTCCTCTTCGGTCTCTCCGTCGGGGCTGGTACCGTGAACCGGCGGGATGTCCTCCGGCGAGGGCAGATAGGCGACAATGGCGTCTAGCAGGTTTTGCACGCCCTTGTTGCGGTATGAGGTGCCGCACAGCACAGGCACGATCGAAGACGACAGTGTGGCGCGACGAATGACGCTGTGAATCAGTTCCTCCGAGATCTCCTCGCCGGCCAGATAGGCTTCCATCAATCCGTCGTCGAAATTCGACAGCTCCTCGAGCATGTCCTGACGATGGATTGCGGCCTCTTCGGCCAAATCGGCGGGGATATCTTCCTCGCGGATGTCCTTGCCCAGCTCGTCGTAAGCCACATAGGCCCTTTGATGAACCAGGTCAATGACCCCTTTGAAGTCGGCCTCGGCGCCGATGGGACTCTGAATGGGAACCGCATTGCTTTTAAGACGGTCTCGCATCATGGAAACCACGTGGAAAAAATCGGCGCCCATGATGTCCATCTTGTTGACATAGCCCAATCGGGGGACTTCGTAACGGTCGGCCTGACGCCAGACCGTCTCGGACTGGGGCTCAACGCCGCCTTTCGCGCAGAACACACACACGGCGCCATCCAGAACCCGCAGGCAGCGTTCGACCTCCATGGTGAAGTCGACGTGGCCGGGGGTATCGATGATGTTGATGCGGTGTCCTTTCCATTCACAGGAGGTGGCGGCCGAGGTGATGGTGATGCCGCGCTCCTGCTCTTGTTCCATCCAGTCCATGGTGGCGTTGCCCTCGTGGGTTTCACCCATTTTGTAGTTGCGGCCGGTATAGAACAGAATGCGCTCGGAGGTGGTCGTTTTGCCCGCGTCGATATGGGCCATGATTCCGATATTTCGGGTAAGCGACAGTGGAAATTGCCGTGGCATAGTGTTGCTCCTTTTTGCATCAAAACGCGGAAGCGCGTCAGAATGTTGGGTTAGCGCACATTGACCGGGCGGCGTGAAACCGCCCCATCAAGCATGGCCTTGTTGGATGGAAATTACCATCTGTAGTGGGCGAACGCCTTGTTGGCGTCGGCCATCTTGTGCGTGTCTTCGCGCTTCTTGACGGCGCCGCCGGCGCCGTTGGCCGCATCCATCAACTCTCCGGCCAGACGCTCTCTCATGGTCTTCTCGCCGCGGTTGCGGGCGTAACTGACCAGCCAGCGCAGGCCAAGGGTCTGACGGCGCTCGGGCCGGACGTCCATCGGGACCTGATACGTGGCGCCGCCGACGCGCTGCGCTTTGACTTCCAGCGTCGGCATGATGTTTTCCAGTGCTTTGTGGAAGGTGTCCAGCGGCTCGTTTCCGGATTTGTCACGGATGATGTCGAAAGCACCGTAAACCACCTTCTGAGCCACACCCTTTTTCCCGTCATACATGATCCCGTTGACCAGCTTGGTGACAAGCTTGGAATTGTAGAGCGGATCGGGCAATACGTCACGTTTGGGGACGAATCCTCTTCTGGGCACTTCGCTTCCCTCCTTCATATAAAATGATCTCATAGGTACTCGAAAGATAGCCTTCTTCCGTTGTGCCCCGTTTTTCTCCGCGAAAACGCGGTATCAATACGAGACAAACAGTCTCAGATTATCCATTTGAGTGGGGCAACAAATTATTTGTTGCCGGAGGCCGCGCCGGCTTTCGGCTTCTTGGCGCCGTATTTGGAACGGGCCTGACGCCGATTGGCAACGCCCTGGGTGTCCATGGTGCCGCGGATGATGTGATAGCGCACGCCCGGGATGTCCTTAACGCGGCCGCCGCGGATCATGACCACGCTGTGCTCCTGCAGGTTGTGGCCGACGCCGGGGATATAGGCCGAGACCTCGATGCTGTTGGAAAGACGCACACGGGCGATCTTCCGAAGCGCCGAGTTGGGCTTCTTGGGGGTGGCTGTACGCACCGCCGTGCAGACGCCGCGCTTCTGCGGGCTGGCCACGTCTGTGGATTCCTTTTTCAGGGTATTGAGGCCCTTGAGCAGCGCGGGAGCGGCCGATTTGTAGGTGACTTTCTTGCGGCCATGGCGCACGAGTTGGTTAAAGGTCGGCATAGATGTTCTCCTTTCCTAAATGGTATTATTTCTTCCGCACAAGCGGCGAAATACAACAAATAAGAACCTTACCGCTGTTTCAGAACCGCCGCGACGGCGGCTCCGACTTCAATGCCGCACTGATGACCCAGTTCGGTCATGGTGTCACAGTGGACAAGCTCCAGACCCTGCTGCAAGCAGAGCTCTTCAATGGGTGCCGTGACGCGTTTTTCGGCGTCGCGTGCCACAAAGACGCGCTGAACCGACCCATTCAGCAGCGCCTTACGGGTCTGCTTGACCCCGACGATTCTGTTCTCGGGTTGTTCCAAGGCGACACCTCCTGTTCTTGTCGGTCGCCCCGGAAAATGGTTCAGGGCTCACAAATTCATAGTTTAGCACGATTTAGCGGGTGAGTCAACCGTTTGCTCCTTGAGGGACGACCTGTTTTTTGTGCAAGGGAACGGGGCGACCGCTTCTGCCCGGCTGCCACTGTGGGGGGCGACGCCCTCACCGACCCGCGGTTCATCATCAATACGCACGTGCCGTTACCGGATAGGGAGTACGGTTTCCCAATCCGCAACGTTTACTAAGAATCCTTGATCTCAACGGTTCGGCGGTTGCGCATCAACCGGCAGAGCGCGGATGACAACGTTTGCGCTGTATTTGTTTCAGCAGAAAGTAAACCCCGCGCCCCCGAAACGATTCTTTGGTACCTTTCTCATCGTCAGGAGAAAGGTACATCCCTCGTCGTCTCCGACATGAAAGCGCGGGCTGCCCGGTGTGCGTCCCCAACAAAAGCAGAGAAAATGCTAGGGGCCTTATCCGCCCTATGACCGGACGTGACTCTTCTGTGTCAAGCCGCGTGCGCGCCGCGCGGGCGGGCATCCACGCCGGATTGTCCGGCGAAAAGAAATCGTGACTTGCGGGGGACGTCCCGAAGTCTTTCCGCGCGGTCAAGCGTCTTAGCTGCCCTGCGCGTCGACGAGGCTCTTCGCCTCTATATCGCCTCGCTGGTATAGACGGGGGTTTCGTAGGCATCGGGCACAAAGCTCACGTCGTAGTCGCGGTACAACTCCATCCCCGAACCGGCCGGCACCAGCTTGCCGATGATGACATTCTCTTTCAGTCCGAGCAGGTGGTCGACCTTGCCCTTGATGGCCGCTTCGGTGAGTACGCGCGTGGTCTCCTGGAAGGAGGCGGCCGACAGGAACGAATCGGTGGCCAGCGAGGCCTTGGTGATGCCGAGCAGCAGCAAATCGCAGGTGGCCGGTTTCAGCTCCTCTTCACCGGCGGCCATACGGTCGGCGATCAGCTTGTTCTGATCCTCCAACTCGAAAATATCGACCATGGCGCCCATCAGCAGCGGCGTGTCTCCGCCGTCGGTGATGCGCACTTTGCGCATCATCTGCCGGACAATGACCTCGATGTGCTTGTCGTTGATATCGACGCCCTGCTGGCGATAGACATATTGAACCTCTTGGATGAGGTAGTTCTGCAGCGCCGAGACGCCGCGCACAGCCAATACGTCGTGCGGGTTGAGCGCACCCTCGGTCAGCTCGTCGCCCTGCGCTACCTGAGAGCCGTTTTTCACCTTCAGCAGCTGTGTGCTGGGGATCTGATACGTGACGGTCTCCCCCGACTGTTCATTTTTGACGGTGACGGCATTGATGGCGCCCTTGCGGGTCTCCTCGATGGAAACCACGCCGCCGATTTCGGTGAGAGAGGCCACACGCTTGGGCTTGCGCGCCTCAAACAGTTCCTCGACGCGCGGCAGGCCCTGCGTGATGTCGTCGCC
>JAVBPF010000043.1:0-4986 GCA_031549735.1 Oscillospiraceae bacterium | reverse complement strand
GGCCATGCGACCGCCTCCTTGTGCTATATATAATTATCGCACACGACACGGTTCAAATGGTGAACGGTCGGTGAACAAACGATGGGGTTTTTTGAGATGCCAGGAGAGTGTTGAATTTCTTACATTTGTAGGGGTGAACTGTGTTCGCCCGGGTAATGGCATGGGGTTTCTGTCTGGATTGGCTTCCATGCCGACTCTTCGCTGTCTTTGTCCGTTCCAAAAGGATTATAGGTGGCATCCCTGCGGGGGAAACGGAGGACGTGACTTTCTGTCCGCCAAGAAAGTCACCAAAGAGGCGCTTGGGGGAACGAAGTTAGCCCTTTGCGCGCACAACCATTGTGCAAACGCAGTCATCCGGGCTTTGCCGGTTGATGCACGGTCCCCGATGCGGTGGGGGTCTGAGCGTGTCATGTGGCGGGCGGATCCGGGCGTCTGTCATCCCTGTGCGGTGACAACCGGTTCGGTTTGGGGGGCGCTCATGCGTTTTGTGGCGCAGGTTGTGCATCCCTTTGGTAGGGGTGAACTGTGTTCGCCCGGGTTATGGCATGTCTGCCGTCACCTGATTGTATACTTCGTCTATGGCGCGCGTCAACGCATCCAAGCCCTCCGCGCTCGACACGGTATACGGTGCGGCGTTTTGATAGTACCGGTCGTCGGGCTGGGCGTTCACGCGGGCGGCAGCTTCGTCCTTTGTCAATCCGTCTCGGTCGATAATCCGCTGAATCCGAAGGGCTCTGGGCGCCGCGACGGCGATGAGAGCGGCAAAAGCGTCGGCATAGGGCGTCAGATCCATGCCCTCGATGACGACCACCGGCACTTCGGCGGCGCGGGCCCGCTCGTTCAGCACGCCCCAAATGCGCGGGTGCGTGATGGCGTTTAGCTCGTCTCTTCGCGCGGGGTTATGAAAGACGATCCGGCCCAGCGTCCGGCGGTCGAGGATCCCGTCCGCGAACGCTTCGGGGAAGGCGGTGCGAAGCCGTTCCCGCAAATCGCTGTCGCTTGCCAGAAGGTCATGGTAAACGGCGTCGGCGTCCAGCGTCAGTACGCCGCGCGCCGCCAAATGCCGCCGCGCGGCCGACTTGCCCACGCCCGAGCCACCGTGCAGACCGATCAGAAGAGGAGAGGACATGGGAACACCGACCTTTCAATGGGCCATTGGCAGTGGACAATAGGGGAACGGTCTTTTCGAGGTGTCGTTGCGGAGGCGGAACCATCTGACGGTCCCTTTCCGCACAGGGCGCCGCAGGACACGATATCCCGCCCGTTCGTTTCGCCGTTGCGGGCGCGTTGATCGCGCGTCTGTTTGCCCGTCTTCTTGTTGAGCACGCGGACGGCCAAGGGCCGCCCCTATGGGATGGCGAACGCGACCAGAGGGGGCGAAAGCGCGTTATTTCCCGCTGACCGCCTTGGTCACGCGGTTGACAATGGCGTCGTAACGCTCGTCTCGTACGTTCGGGAGCCGCGCGTACAGAGCCGGCGCAGCCGATTCGTCCAACCGGCGCAGCGCGGCAAACAGTCCACGCATGAGGTCACGAGGGTCGTCCTCGCGGCCGTAGCTCTCGGGATGATAGGCCGCGAACAGCGGCTTCTCCTCGTCGCAGCACAGCACGCGCGCGCCACGCGGAGCGGTTTCCAATTGCCGGAGCGCCTCGTCGATCGAACCCTCCAGCAGATGCAGGGGCGCGCGGGGCGCGTAGTGGCGGTATTTCATGCCGGGCGCGCGGGGCGCGTCGGCCTGTTCTCCTTTGCCGGAGGATGCGGCGATTCCTTTGACGCTCAGCGCGACGGACAGCTGACCGGCCGTGATGCCGCCGGGACGCAGGACACAGGGCGGGGAAACGGTCAGATCCAGAACGGTCGACTCGACGCCCCATTCGCAGGGCCCGCCGTCCACCACGGCGTCCACCCGTCCGTCCAGGTCATACAGCACATGCTGCGCGGTGGTGGGGCTGGGCGAACCCGAGAGGTTGGCCGACGGCGCCGCCAAAACAAGGCCTGTGGCGCGCAGCAGCTCCAGCAGCGCCGGGTGCGCCGGCATCCGCACGGCCACGGTGGACATCCCGGCGCACACAAGGTCGGGCACAACGCCCCGGCGCGGCAACACCAGCGTCAGCGGGCCGGGCCAGAAGTGCAGCGCCAGCGTATAGGCGGCCTCGGGAACGTCCCGGCACAGGTTTCTCAATTCGGACAGATCGCCGATATGCACGATGAGCGGATTGTCGGCCGGAAGGCCCTTGGCCTCAAAAATCCGAGCAACCGCTTTTTCGTTCAGCGCGTCGGCGGCCAATCCATATACCGTTTCGGTGGGTACGGCCACCAAACCGCCCGTCTCCAGAAGACGCGCCGCCTCATCCATATCTTCGCGCCTCCGCGCCGAGAATATACGCGTTTTCATGACGAACCGGTTCGCCTCCGTTCGTGCGTGACGGCCGTGACCGCTGTGCGGCGCCGCAGCGGCGGACTTTTCCGCAATCTTCATTATAGCCCGCAAGCCCCGCATCAGCAAGTCCCGTAAAAAGATTTTTGGTTTTTTGGAAAAAGGCCTTGTATTTCTCCCGAGGGTCGGGTTATACTCTCTCTATATTAATGACAGACGCCCGCAAGCCACTGAAAGGCGTTTGTCCGAGACCGCCGCGCCGGGGTGGTGCGCTGTCCGCCGGAGCCGTTATCCCTAAACGCGCTCCCAATAACATGCTGAGGTGAGATCATGACCGCTACTGTCGAGAAAATCAGAAAAATCCTGGCTTCACAGCTGGACATCGATGTGGAGAAAATCGGCGCCAACACCGACATCGCCGATGATCTGGGCGCCGACTCGCTGGATGTCGTCGAGCTGATGATGTCTGTCGAAGAGGAATTCAACGTGAGCATCGACGAGGACGAGGTGCGCAACTTCAAAACGGTCGGCGATGTGGCACAGTACATCGACGATCGCGCATAGGGTTTTCATCGCTTATCTCGCTGAAGGGGCGGTCTGTTGACCGCTCCTTCTTCTTTTTTGACAGCAAAGACTTCTAGAAGCGGCCGCATTGGCAGCAAACGCTTTGACAGCATAAGTTTCGACAGCAAGGCTTTGAGCGCATAAATTTTGAGCCGCCGCTTGCTAAAGCGACAGCTCAAAGGGATACGCTGTTTATGTAGGCGTTTTCTAGCCCTGCGAGGCCAAATCGGCCAGGCAGTCAGCACAGATGTTTTTGCCCTTGAACTGAGCGACATCGCGATCGCTGTGGCAGAAGATGCAGTCGGGCTCATACTTTTTCAAAACGATGCTTCCACTGGAAACAAAGATCTCCAGCATGTCCTTCTCGGCGATGTCCAGGGTACGGCGAAGCTCGATGGGCAGGACGATTCTTCCCAGCTCGTCCACTTTGCGAATGATTCCGGTTGATTTCATAGCTTCATTCTCCTTTGCAATTTTTATAAACGAAATTGCCAGATGGATATAGTATACCACAACTTTTTGATTTGTCAATTTTCTACAGCAAAAAATTTTATTTTTCTTTTTCTTTTATTCTTCGCGCCCTGCGTCAAATTTCTTGTCGCTTTTTTCGCGCGCCATCGCGCGTCTCTTTCCTGTCGGCGGGAATAGGTTGGCCGCATTTTTAATAGATTGTACTATTCCTTTTTTTCCACACGGCAGACGGGGATGCGCCTAAAATTTACGCCGAGCGGTCCAAATATTGGGTCGAATCCTTCTGCTTTTGGCGTCGGTTCGTATCCGTCGCCCTGCAAAAGACAATTATTTGTTTTGGAGTCACCATGTACGAGCGAGGATCGCAAACTCTTGTTTGCCGAAATATTACCAATAATCACGCTTGTTTTCTAGCTAATGTAACATCCTTTCTTGATTTTCCATTTTGGGCGCAAGATTTGGATTATATGGGAGGACGGTTCAACTTGATCCTTTCCTGGGTATGGCTGGGCATGGTTCTCATTTCGCTGGTGACCGGTCTGTTCACCGGACGGCTCGAACAGGTGTCGCAGGGCGCGCTCAGCGGAGCGGGCGCCGGCGTCGAGCTGGTGCTGTCGATGGCCGGTGTGGTCTGCCTGTGGTCGGGCGTCATGGAGGTGATGCGCCGGAGCGGGCTGGCCGACAAGCTGTCGACGCTTTTGCGGCGCCCGCTCGGATTCCTGTTTCCCTCGGCCCGAAAGGATCCGGAGGCCATGGAATACCTGGCGGCCAATTCGGCGGCCAACATGCTCGGGCTGGGCAACGCAGCCACGCCGATGGGCCTCAAGGCGGCCCAGCGTCTGCACGTACTGGGCGGCGGCGGCGCGGTCGCGCCCGACTCGCTGTGTATGCTGGTTGTGCTCAACACCGCATCCATACAATTACTCCCCGTCACCGTGGCGGGGGTGCGCGCGGCCGAGGGCGCGGCGGCTCCGTTTGACATTCTGCCCGCCGTCTGGCTGTCGTCGGCACTGTCGGTCACGGTCGGCATTCTGGCGGCCAAATTTTTAGCGAAGGTGTGGCGGAAGGATCCATGAGCGGCGTGTTGAACATCATCGTACCCGGTCTGTTGGCGGCGGTGGGGCTGCAGGCAGCGCTGCGCAGGGTGAATGTATTTACGGCGCTGGCGGCCGGCGCGAAGGACGGACTGAAGCTGCTGGTCAACCTCGCGCCCACGCTCATCGTTTTGCTCACCGCGATCTCCATGCTGCGCGCGTCGGGGGCGATGGACGGCGCGGTCACGGCGCTGACGCCGCTGTTCACCCGGCTGGGCATTCCGCCCGAATGCGTACCGCTCACGCTGCTGCGTCCGGTCAGCGGCAGCGGCGCGCTGGCGATTGGAGCCGACCTCATTCACACCTACGGGCCCGATTCCTATGTCGGGCGCGTCACGGCCGTCATGCTGGGCTGCACCGAGACCACCTTTTACACCATCGGCGTGTACTTCGGCGCGACCGGCATCGCCAAAGGGCGGTATGTGCTGATCGCCGCGCTGCTGGCCGACGCCGCGGGGTTTTTTTTTTCGTCGCTGGCGG
>JAVBPF010000019.1:0-21005 GCA_031549735.1 Oscillospiraceae bacterium | reverse complement strand
GAGGTTCCTCGACCGCGCGTTTTTTCGGCGCGGCGGCGGTTTTGGGGGTGCTTTTCGCCTCTTTTTCGCGCGGCAGCTCTTTCTCGGGCTGCTCTGTGGCCGAAGCCATCACAGGCATCGGCATGGGCTTGGGCTGCGACTGCCCTTCGGACACAATGTCCTCCAGCCAACGCACATCTTTGTTGTCCTGCCCGGCGGGCATGGCGTCGTTCGGTCGATCACTCATGATTGGTCACCCGCCTTTCCGCGCGTCAACCGTTTGAACCGCGCCACACCGAACCGGCGGGGCAGCGCGTTTTTGTCAAACAGCCAGACACAGGCGTTCATCAGCAAAATGGCATAGCTCACACCCTCCGGGTAGGAGCCGAAATAGCGTATAAACACAGTCAGCACACCACAGCCAAACCCATAGATCCACTGTCCCCGAGTGGTAACCGGCGATGTGGTGTAGTCGGTGGCCATAAAGACAGCGCCCAGCATCAACCCGCCCGACATCACCTGATAAAGCATCCATTCCCCCGAGGCGTTGCCGCCCTGCGGAAAAAGGAAGGTCAGAAGCGCCACGGTGCCCACCATGGCGACCGGAATGCGGGGCGTGATAACGCGGCGGACAAGCAAATAGACAAACGCCAGCAACAGGATCAGCACCGAGACCTCACCGAGGCTGCCTCCCTTTTGCCCGAGGAACATCTCGTTCATCGTAAACTGCTCGGTCGGCAAAAGCCCCTGCTTCATATACGACAGGGGTGTGGCGGCCGTGACCGCGTCCACCTTGCCAAACACAGGCATCTCGAAGAATGCACCCGGTGTGGGTGCGGTAAAGGTTTGCATCAGGCCCGGCCAGGAGAACAGAAAGACCCGGGCGCACAGCGCTGGGTTGAGAAAGTTTTTCCCCAGTCCGCCGTAAAGCTGTTTGACGATGACGATGGCGAAAAACGAGCCGACCACCGGGAGCCAGAGCGGCGCCGAGGCGGGCAGGTTATACGCCAATAACATGCCGGTCACCACGGCCGACAGGTCGTGGATGGTGCTGTTCTTTTTCATCACCCGCCGGTAGAGCGCCTCAAAGACGACGCAGGACACGACCGATACGACGGTCAGCGTCAGCGTGCGCACACCGAAATAGTAGACGGCGATGATCAGCGGCGCGCACAGTGCGATGCAGACATCCAGCATGATGGATCGGGTATCCTCCGGCGCGCGGATGTGCGGGGAGGAGGACACCGTCAGGGAATGTTCGCCCAGCAAGAGATCACCTCATTCGGCCCCCAAGGCCCGTACTTGTTCCGCCCCACAGGACAGGGTGCATGGTCCAAAACGGCCCGCCGTTTCCCCCGGCAAAGCCGCAAAACTCAAATCCTCGCGCCCCGCGCGATACCACAACTATTCACTGTTAACTGTTCATTGATATCTACTTACTCTCCCTCAGCTTCTGCTTGGCCGTGCGGAACGACTGGGTCAGATGCAGCCGGCCGGGGCAGACATAGGAACACGAACCGCATTCGATGCAGTCGGTCACGCGCTGGCGGGTCAGCTGATCGAGCATGTTTTTCCGCTCGTACTGATAGAGGTACACCGGCAGCAGCCGCACCGGACAGACATGGACACAGCGCCCGCACCGGATGCAGACCGGCTCCCCGTCGGCCTCGGTCGAATCGGAGGCGGTCAACGCCAGCAGCGCGTTGGTGGCCTTGACGACCGGCACGTCGAGATTAAATTGCGCCACGCCCATCATCGGGCCGCCCATCAACACCTTGTAGGGCTGCTCCTTGAATCCGCCCACCGCCTCAAACACCTTGACAAGCGGCGTGCCCAGCCGCACCTTCAGATTCTTGGGGTTGGACACGGCCGAACCCGACACGGTGACAATGCGGCGCATCAGCGGTAGGCCGGTGGTGATGGCGCGGTGCAGCGCGGCGACCGTATCGACGTTGAATACGGCGGCGCCCACGGCGGCGGGCAGCTCGCCCGGCGGCACCTCGCGGTTAAGCACGGTTTTGATCAATTGCTTTTCGGCGCCCTGCGGATACCGCGTGGGCAGCCATTTGAGCCTGATGTTCTCGTCGGCCTTCGATAGCGTGTTTTTGATGGACTCATAGGCGTCCGGCTTGTTGGATTCGATGGCGATGATCGCCTCGCGCAGCTCATAGATTTTCATCAGCGCACGCGTACCGCCCACCACTTCCTCCGGCATCTCGCACATGACGCGCTGATCGGAGGTGATGTAGGGCTCGCATTCGGCGCCGTTGATGATGAGCGAATCGACCTGCCCGACGCCCGACTTGATTTTGGTGGCGGTGGGGAAGGTGGCGCCGCCCAAGCCGACCAGTCCGGCCTCATAGGCGATGGCGGTCAATTCTTCGGCCGACAGAGACTGCAGGGAACCATAGGGCTTGACCGACTCGTGCAGCGTGTCCAGCCCGTCGTTTTGGATGACGACCGACATGACGGCCAATCCGTTGGGATGCGGCCTCGGCTCGACCGACAGCACCTTGCCCGATACCGGCGCGTGAATGGGCGCCGACAGCGCGTTTTTGTTTTCGCCGATGAGCTGACCCATGGCCACCTGCTCGCCCACCTTGACAAGGGGCGAACAGGGCGCGCCGATGTGCATTGACATCGGAACGACCAGCACCTCGGGTGCGGGCAGCTCCTCAATCGTCTTGTTTCTCGTCAGATCCTTGTGGCCGGGCGGATGAATGCCCCGTGAAAAAAGCAACCGAGTCACCTCACTAACCATTGAAAGCAACCGCTTCGATGGAATGTGTATTCATACATAAGCCTTTGTTTGGACATACAAATTGCGCCGCAGGAGATCGGTTAACGCAAAAACAACCGCAACCCCCGCATCCCCAACTGTTCACTGTCAACTGTTCCGCATCCTCATTGTCAACTGTCAATTGTCAACTGTCAATTGACAATGCCCCGCCGCCGCGACAAATCCCTTGAACACGGGATGCGCCCTTCCGGGACGGCTTTTGAGCTCGGGATGGAACTGCACACCCAAATAGAACGGATGTCCCGGCAGCTCGATGATTTCCACCAACTGTCCGTTGGGCGACCGGCCGGACAACACCAACCCGTTGTCGCTGAGCCGGTCGGCATATGCGCCGGTCAGCTCGTAACGGTGGCGGTGGCGCTCCTCAACGACCTCCAGCCCGTCATACAGCGTGCGCGCCAAAGAGTCGGGCGCCAAACAGCAGGGATACAACCCCAAGCGCATGGTGCCGCCCTTTTGCGTCACCGCTTTCTGCTCCTCCATCAGGTCGAGCACGGGGTGCGGCGTCTCGGGCTCCAGCTCTGCCGAATGGGCGTCTTCCAGTCCGCAAACCGACCGGGCGTATTCGACCACGGCCATCTGCATCCCGAGGCAAATGCCCAAGAACGGGATGTTATGGCGGCGCGCGTAGCCGGCAGCAACGATTTTCCCGGCGACACCCCGATCGCCAAACCCGCCCGGCACCAAAACGCCCTGTACGCCTTCAAGAAGCTCGGCCGCAGTGTCCTCGGTCACAATCTCCGAATCAATCCAGCGAATGTCGACCTTGACGCCGTTTTCAATGGCGGCGTGGTTGAGCGCTTCGGCCACGCTGAGGTAGGCGTCGCGCAGCGACACATATTTGCCGACCAGCGCGATGGGCACCACGCGCGTACATTCCTTGAGCCGGTTGACCATATCAATCCAACGCGTGAGATCGGGCGTCGAGGGCGGAAGCCCCAGGCGGCGGCAGACCACCGCGTCAAACCCTTCCGCGTTGAGCATCAGCGGAATTTCATACAAACTGTCGGCGTTCATATTTTCAATGACGCATTCGGAAGGGATGTTGCAAAAAAGCGCGATTTTCTCGCGAATGTCGCGGGTAATCGGCTGTTCTGTGCGGCAGACGATGATGTCGGGCTGAATGCCCAAACTCAAAAGCTCCTTGACCGAATGCTGCGTCGGCTTGGACTTGGGCTCGTTGGTGCCCGGGATATGCACCACAAGCGACACATGCACATAGAGCACGTGCTCCTTGCCCACCTCGACCGACACCTGTCGAATGGCTTCCAAAAACGGCTGCGACTCGATGTCGCCCACCGTGCCGCCCACCTCGGTGATGACGACGTCGGCGCCCGACCGGCCCAACCGATAAATACGATCCTTGATTTCATTGGTGATGTGGGGAATGACCTGGACCGTACCGCCCAGGAAGTCGCCCGAACGCTCACGGGACAGCACCGACCAGTACACCTTACCGGCCGTACTGTTCGAGTTGACGTTGAGGTTTTCATCGATGAAGCGTTCATAGTGCCCGATGTCCAGATCGGTTTCGGCGCCGTCGTCGGTGACAAACACCTCGCCGTGCTGATAAGGGCTCATGGTGCCCGGATCGACATTGAGATAGGGGTCAAATTTCTGCATGGTCACCTTAAGACCGCGCGCCTTGAGCAGCCGCCCCAGAGAGGCCGCCGTAATGCCCTTGCCCAGGCCCGACACCACGCCGCCGGTCACAAAAATATACTTCACCGCCAAAAGAACACTTCCCCCGTTTTTATGGATATAATGGCCCGTACGTTTTGAATAACCCGAATCCAAAACCCAATGAACCGCGTGTATTATACTCCATAAAGCCCAAACGGGTCAAGCTCCAATTGCCCTATATTCGTCATATTGCCCAAGAGACGGGACACAATGGCAACCGGTGTTGCCCACGACATGCAGGAACTCGACATTTATGCCCATGCGTCCCTCTCCGCTTTCATGCCTCCTCCGTAGAGATACCCCCCGGCGTCAACACGAAACGCGGGCGAACAAAGTTCGCCCCTACGGAGACGTCACACAGAGATGCCGACACGCCCCTCTTCCCCGCATCCTAACTGTTCACCGTTCACTGTTCCCTGTTCCCCGTTCTCCGCCCAACGCCTCAACAAACCCCTCGGCCTCCTCCAGCACTTCGCGCGCGTTCTTCAGCCGCAGGGACAAATACGGCTCCTCCCCGGCCGAAAACAGCACCCGCCCGGCAAGCGTCGACGCCGAGCAGACGGCGGCCACCCGTTTGAAGTCGGGTACGGGCATCTTGAAGAAAACCCGCCCGTCCTTCTGATTGATATCGGTGACGCCGAGCCGAGACGCGGCGGCGCGCAGCAGCGCGATGCGAATGAGCGCCCGCGTCTTTTTCGGCGGGGCGCCGAACCGGTCGGTCAGCTCCTCGATCAGATCGTCGGCCTCTTCCTGCGTGCGCACGGCGGCCGTGCGGCGGTAGAGGTCAATCCGGTCGCCCGACGAGGGCACATACCGTTCGGCAATCAGCGCCTCGACATTCAGGTCGGCCTGACAGTCGACCGAAGCAGCCGACACCTCGCCCTTGGCCTCCTGCACCGCCTCGTCGAGCAGTTTGAGGTACATGTCGTACCCGACGCTCATCAAATGCCCGTGCTGCTCTGGCCCCAACACATTGCCCGCGCCGCGGATCTCCAGGTCGCGCATCGAAATTTTGAAGCCCGAGCCGAACTCGGCGAATTCCCGGATGGCCGACAGCCGCTTGGTGGCAATCTCGGACAGCACCTTGCCGCGCCGGTAGGTCAGATAGGCATAGGCGTGGTTGACACTGCGTCCCACCCGCCCGCGGATCTGGTGCAGCTGCGCCAGCCCCATACGGTCGGCGTCCTCGACAATCAGCGTGTTCACATTGGGGATGTCAATGCCGGTCTCGATGATGGTGGTGCACACCAGCACCTGCACCTCACCCTCGCTCATGCGCTGCATAATATCCTCGAGCATCTCGTCGCTCATCTGTCCGTGCGCCACGGCCATGGTCACGTCGGGCAGACGCTCGTGCAGCTTGGCCGCCGTCCGTTCGATGGTCTCGACCCGGTTGTGGACATAGTAGACCTGTCCCCCGCGCGAAACCTCCCGCCGGATGGCGTCGCACAGCACGCCCACATCATGCTCCAGCACATGCGTCTGCACCGGATGCCGGTTGCGCGGCGGCTCCTCGATGACCGACATGTCCCGGATGCCCGACAGCGCCATATTCAGCGTGCGCGGGATGGGCGTGGCGGTTAAGGTCAGCACGTCGACCTGCCGGGACATTTCCTTGATACGCTCCTTCTGGCTCACGCCGAAACGCTGCTCCTCGTCGATGATGAGCAGCCCCAAATCCTTAAACTTTAAGGTCTTGCCGAGCAGCTTGTGCGTACCGACGATCAGATCGACCTGTCCTTCGGAAAGCTTTCGCGCGGTTTCCTTCAGCTCCTTGGGCGCAACGAAGCGGCTGAACTGCGCGATGCTGACCGCGTGCTCGCGAAAGCGTTCGGTCGCCGTCAACACGTGCTGCCGCGCCAACACGGTGGTCGGCACCAATATGGCGGCCTGCTTGCCGTTCAGGATACACTTCATCACGGCGCGCAGCGCCACCTCGGTCTTGCCGAAGCCCACGTCACCGCACAGCAGCCGGTCCATCGGAAACGGCGACTCCATATCGCCCTTGATCTCACGGGTACAGCGCAGCTGATCGGCCGTCTCGACGAATTCAAACGCGTCCTCGAACTGCGCCTGATCCTCGCCGTCCTTGGCAAAGGCAAATCCCGGCTGTTTTTTGCGCTCGGCATAGAGCTTGATGAGCCCCTCGGCCAGATCTTTGGCCGCCGCCTTGGCGCGGATTTTGGCCTTCTGCCAGTCGGCGCCGCCCAGCCGGTTGAGGCGCACCGCCTCGCCCTCGCCCGCGCCGATGTACTTGGAGACCAGATGCAGCGCCGTGACCGGCACATACAGCCCGTCACCGCCGGCGTAGGCCAGCTGGATGTAGTCCCGTTCCACGCCATCGACCGGCATTTTGACGATGCCGACAAACCGCCCGATGCCGTGATGCTCATGGACAATGAAGTCGCCCGGCGTCAGATCGGTGTATGACGCCACACGCGCCCTGGAATCCGACTTGGCCGTCGACCGCACCTTGCGGGGCGCCGCCGATAAAAACTGCCCCTCCGATAAAATGGCCAGGTTGGCCGTCGGATACTCCATCCCGGCCGACAACAGCCCTACGCCGACCACACAGTGTCCCGGTTCGGGCGCGGCCGACAGCGTGAAGTCCAGCGATGTTGGGATTTTACGACGGGCGAGCAAATCGGCCATGCTCTCGGCCTGACGCTTTGAGCCGGTCAGCACCGCCACGCGCACGCCCTGTCCGATCAAGTGGTCAATATCACTGACCGCCATGTCGACATGACCGCCGTATGACGGCGGCTCCTTGGCCGTCACCGTCTCCAGTATGGCCACCGGAACCGGCAGACTCGACACGGGCAGCGTGTCCAAAAAGGCCGGGACAGCCCGCTCGCAGGCCGCCCAGAACCCGTCGGCGTCGAGCTGGAAGTCGCCCAGCCGCGCCGCCACCGCCCCGTCGGACAGCAGCGCCTCCATTTCCCCGGCGAACAGGGCGGCGCTGTTTTTCAGCCCCTCGGCAATGCGGCGGGATTCGCTGACAAACAGCAACGTGTTCTCGGGCAGATGGTCAAATGGCGTTGCGAATTGCTTGTAGATGAGCCCCATATACCGGTCGGCGTCGGGCAAACGTCCGGTCGCGCCGTATCGCTCGATGTCGCTCTCGATCTGTTTCTTCTGCGCCTCGGTGATGTCGCTGCGCGCGGCACACGCCCGAAGCGCCGGCAAAAAGCCGCCTTCGCAGGTGTGCGGCAGCACTTCGGATACCGGCAGAATATCGGCGGCGCGCACCGTCTCGACACGGCGCTGGGAGTTGACGTCAAAGCGGTACAGTGCGTCGATCTCATCGCCGAAGAAGTCGACGCGCAGCGGATGCTCGCTGCCGGGCGGGAACACATCGACCAGTCCGCCCCGCCGGGCAAACTGTCCCACGCCCTCGACCGCCAGGCAGGATTCATATCCGGCTGTCACCAGCCGCTCGACCAGCGCCTCGGGCGACAGCGTCCGCCCTCGTGAAAGGGTGAGGCACTGCGCTTTGAGCACCTCGGGCGGCAGTGTGCGCCGCAGAAACGCGTCGAAGGGAGCGACAACGAGCGGCGCGTCGCCCTGTAAAGCATACAGTGCGGCCAGCCGGTCGTGCTCCCAGGGATGCGAGACCGTGTCAAAGGTGCGGAACACAAACTCCCGGGACGGCAAAAGCCGCACCTCCCGGCCGCTCCACACGCCCAAATCGCGCGTCAAACGGCGGGCCTCGGCCTCGTCGGGGCACAGCACCACCACCGGCGCGCCGGTGGCTCGTGCCGCCGCACCGATGAAATGGGCCTTATGAGCAGCCGACAACCCGCCCAAAGCCGGGATGCGCCTGTGAATAAGCGCGTCCAAAATCCCGGCGAAGGGCGGGGCGTTCAGCAGCAGGTCGCAGAGTGTCTGCATCCATTCACCTCAAAGGTTGGCGTTAAGTTTGTGCTATGGTCGTTGTTGGGGCAACGTAGGTCGTGACTTTCTCCTGACGATGAGAAAGTCACCAAAGAATCGTCTCGGGGAACGAGGCCAATCTTATTCACGAACAACCGTTACGCAGTCGCTGTCATCCGGGCTTTGCCGGTCGAGGCACAGTCTCCGAGGGGGTGAGATCAAAGGTTTGTATGGGGCTGGTTGTGCCTTTGGGGTCGTACGCCCCAACTCGTGACGGCTGGTGCGGGTTATATTTCGGAAATTATGGAGTAATATCTCCAGGCCGTTAGGATTCGTCGGGGGCCGGATATTCTTCGCTGTCAAGCGGGGTGGATTCTCCATACTCGACAATCACCCAATGATCCTCACGCTCATTGACCCGGTTTTCCATGATGAGAATAAGCTCAGACTCTGTCCACCCGGCCGAGGTCTCCCATCTGGTGACAAGAGGAATTTTGACCCGCCCATCGTCCCGCGCATGCGGGCTTCCCACCTCATATCGGCTGCACCACGGACTGGACACGCCTATGACATAATTGCCGCTCCCTATGCAGTACTCCCGGATCGGGTCGGCGAGCTCCTCCGCCAGCACAATCAGCTCCAGCGCGCCGTTGCGGGTGGCTTGAGAGCGGCCATAGAGCTCGGCCGTCTTTTCGGGCGTCGAAAGGTCGTAACCGCGTGTGAGCGCGGCGATGTGTCCCTGCATCAGGTCAACTGGATTGGGCGTCTCCGGCGTCGGCTCCGGGCTGGGACTGGGCGGTTCGGGCGTCGGCGAGGCCGGCGGCTCCACGACGGGCGCTTCGGACCCCGGAGATTCCTCATCGCCCTGTCCGGATACAACCTGTGCGCCGCACCCGCCAAGAAGCAGACACAACACAAGCAGCAGCGACGCTGCCATGACCAGCCGTCTCTCCTTCATGTCCATAACCCTCTTTCAAAATACGCCGAAGTTGATATACAAAAACATCGTAGGGGCGGCCATTGGCCGTCCGCACGGAAACCAATCGGACGCACCATACGCGCCCCTGCGTCAGCAGAAACGAAAGGAACCGAACCCAGGGCGGCCACATGGGGGCGCCCCTACGGAGACCCCGGAAGAATAGGAACGCGCGAACCGTTTCCTGCGACGATGGCAGAAAACCCACGGGCGAACAAAGTTCACCCCTACGGGGACGCCTCACAAGAAGTCGATGTCCCCCAGGCCAGCGCATCCATATCTGATATCTGTTATTTGCTCCCCCCGGGAATCCAAAGGGTCGCAACCCTTTGGTCGTAGGGAAAGGAGTCCAGAGGAAAACCCAATCGAAGGGGTTTCCCTCTGGCGATTCTTTGGAACCTTTCTCATCGCGGAGAAAGGTTCGCCTCCGTCGCCGCCTCAGCGGCGAAAACTCTGACCGCCCGAGGCGAAACTCAGCCCCGCCGCCTCAGCGGCGAAACGTCCCCCTCGGAAAAGAACAAACTAATTAAACCGGTTCATCGCCGCCTCGACGCCCTCATCCAATACCAGCTCCACCGCGTCACAGGCCCGGTCGAGCGTCAGCCGCATGACCTCCTGTTCGGCCTTGGAGAACCCCGACAGCACATGGTCGGCCAAATCCTGCCCCTCGCGCTTGTCGCCCACGCCGATTTTCAGGCGCGGGAAAGCGTCGGTGTGCAGGTGGTACAGAATATTCTTGATGCCGTTGTGCCCGCCATCACTGCCCGATACACGCAGCCGCAGTTTCCCGGTCGGCAGCGCGGCGTCGTCGTAGATGACCAGCACCCGCTGGGTGGGCACCTTGAAAAACTCGGCGCAGGCATGGACAGCCTGTCCGCTCAAATTCATATAGGTCTGCGGCGTCAGCAGCAGCACACGCTTCCCGCGCGCCGTCCCCTGCCCGTAAACCGATTGGAATTTCATCTTCTTCACCGGGATATTCCAACGCTGTGCGAGCAGACCAACAGCGAGAAAACCCATGTTGTGGCGGGTGTTCTCGTACTTTTGGCCCGGATTGCCCAGTCCGACGATCAGCCAATCGACCGCGCCGGACGGTTCCTTTTTTCTATGAAACATAGGTGCTCCTTAGGTATCCGTTGAATAATATCGCGTGGCGAACTTTCGCCCTCCGGCGTTTGAAACGGTCGCCCCGGGGGAATCCAAAGGGGCGCCCCCTTTGGCCGTAGGGAGGAGGATCCTTAAGGGGGAACCCAATCGGAGGGGTTCTCTCTTAAGCGCCTCTTTGGTTACTTTCTCGGCGCAGAGAAAGTAACATCGTCCTCGGCTCTTCGTTTCTTCGCCCATTCCTCTTTGTTGACCTGACGGGCTCTCGCGATGCCCAGCGCTTCGGCGGGCACATCGTCAGTGATGGTCGACCCGGCGGCGGTATAAGCGCCTTCGCCGACGCGCACCGGCGCTATCAGATTGGTGTTGCAGCCGATGAAACAATTGTCCTCCACGACGCAGCGCGCCTTGGTCTTTCCGTCGTAGTTGACCGTGACCGAGCCGCAGCCGACGTTGACCCCGGCGCCCATGTCGGTGTCGCCGATATAGCTCAGGTGCGGCAATTTGGTCTTTTTGCCGACCACGGAATTCTTGATTTCCACAAAATCGCCCACCGTGACGCCGTCGGACAAAACACTGTCGGGACGGACATTGACATAGGGCCCCATGGTCACGTCGTCGCCCAATTGGCACTCGACCAGGTGTGACATTTTGATGACACAGCGGTCGCCCGCGATGACATTTTCCATGACAGTGTACGGCCCGATGACACAGTCGTCGCCGATGACCGTTTCACCCGACAGCATGACGCCGGGCAAAATGGTACAGTCGTGCCCGAGAATGACATCCGGCCCGATGAAGGTGCCGATGGGGTCGAGCACGGTGACGCCCTGGGAAATATGCCGGTCAATCGCCGCCGTCTGCAGCGCGCGGCGCACCATGTGCAGGTCGTGCGGCGTTTCGGCGCGCGCCGCCCCGCCCCGTCCGTCCGACACAAAGAATTCACCCAGCGAAACACCCTTTTGGTGCAGCTCGGCACAGGTGCTTTTGAAATCAAAATCACCGTCCAGTGCGCCGAACACCTCGTCGGCCGCGGAGGTCGCGAAGCAATACAGGCCGGTCGGCCACTCGTCGTCGGTCAGCAGCTCGGTGAGAAGATTGTCGGCGTTGGCGTGCGCGTCGATCAGACCGTCCAGCGCGTGCGGCGTCACCAGCATCGGGCCGGTCAGCATCAGCGCGTGGCCGTCGGTCTCCTTGACGAAATGCAGCATATCCTGCTTCAGCCCGTCCGACGCCGCGTCCAAAAAGGTAATGTCGCTGAGATGCGGCTCCACGCTCTGCGCGGTCAGCTCGTCGAACGTGTCGTCCTTGCGGACAAAACAAACCTTGCTGACGCCGACGGCCGCCAGCGCGTCGGTGACCCAGCGCAAAAGCGGCTTAAACAGCACCTCATGCAGATAGACGGGATAGCGGGAATGCTCGTGACGCGCGGTCATCCAGACAACGGCCGTAACTTTCGACATACAGTCACCTCATTGATTATTATGCGCGAAAGAATAAGTGGTTCCCGGACATTCGTTAGTCCATTAAGACCTGGTGGTTTTCCGAGGATTTTTGTGCACCGGCAAGACGCAAAAACGCGGGAAGGCTTTGTGCCTTCCGAATTTTTTCACCGCGGCCGGGGTGCAAAAAGGCCGGCAAAGCGCCGTGTCGTATGGAGTATCGGAGGTCCCTAAACATCTTCCAGGCTCTTCATCCAGGCCAGCAGGCGGGCAATGTGCGTAATAATGGCGTCCGAACCGGTCTGCTCGAGCCGGTCAAAAATATCATTGAAATACGACAGCGCCTCGAGATACTCCAGGTGGAAGGTAATTTCTTCTTCCGCAGGCAGAAAGAGCAGCTCTCCCGCCGATTTTCGGACGATCCGCAGACCGGTGGCGGGCAGGGTTACACAGGCCGCCTTCAGTCCAGTATATTTGCGCAGGAGGTTGGACATGTACAAAAGGGTAATCCGCGCGTCCTCGCCGGTCAGTCGAACCTCGCCGCCGCCCCATTCGTCGCTGGAAACGGTGAACTCGATTTGGCGCTGCGCGGCGGCCGCTTTTATGTCCTCAAACCATGTGGCCGGCCAAAGCTCCAGCCATTGGCCGCCCCCCTCCAGATAGGCGAGGAACGCTTTTTGCCGTTCGGCCAGAGGCGGCTGTCCGGGCGCGGGGCGGGGCAGACAGCGCGCCGCCACTTCTTCGGGCACCCATAGAGAGCCGGGATGCGGCGCCACAGTCGCGTAGGGCGCGTCCGACCAAACAACGGGTGTGGACAACGTCTCGCGCGCCGACACGTGCGCCAGCGGCACGGCTTGCTCGGCCAGTACATTGAACAGGTTGGAATACAGACGGCTGTCCGGCGCGTTTTGGAACAGCAGCGTCGTCGCTTTGAGCTTGGGTTGATCGGAGAAATAGGACACCATGGCCGCTACCCCGTCCGACGCAAAGAGGGTGGGCTGGTCGGGCTGCGCCCGCGCCGACGGCATGAGCCGGGATACAAAGCGTCCGGTCTGATACAGCGGCCAATAGGCGTTGAGCAGGGATAAAAACGCGGTCGCGCTGTCGGGGGCGGGATGGATCATGGTAACATGACAGCCCTGAACCACCATAGCGCGCAGCGTCTTTTCCCAAAGCACCGCAAAGGCGGGATCCTCGGTGATCCAGGTGACGTCCGATGACAACAGCAGACCGACATGATGCCGTTTACCGCCCGAGAGCACAAGATGAAAAAAGTTGATGGCGGCCTGCCTGCGTCCGGCATGGCCGGTGAACCCCTCGTGATTGAAGGGCGCGCCTTTTTGCACACGCGGCCAGAGATTGATCGGCCCGGGGGAGGACAACGCGCGAGGATGGGCGAACAATTGCATAAAGCCGTCCCACAGCAGGGTATCCGACGCCGAGCCGATGGAGGGCTGTGACGCGGCGCGTCCCGAAAGCCAGCGCGTCAGCGCGGCCGTCAACGCCTCCTGGGAATCCAGCGAGGCGCCCCCCAACGTTTGCGTGAGAAGTATGCGGTCGTGTACGAGCAGCGGCGCCTGCGCGAAATAGTCCGCCAGCGCGGTCGCGGTCTCCTCGCCGTCGGCCGGCTCTCGCTGCCCGGTTTTCCAGCGTGATACCAGCGATGGATCGATACCGATGCCGCGGGCAATGGCGATGTTGGGCAAACGGTAAATGTTCATGAGGGTGGTCAGTTTTTCCGCGAAGGTCACATCAAGCGCCCCCTAAACCCCATACGGATCTCTATACAACCGCGGCCAGTCATCCCACAAACCGGAAGATTCCCCGATATGGGAAGGGATACAGCGGTTTTACCTGCATCCTATCACGCCCCCATGCGCTTGTCAATCATAGTGACAACGAAGAGCCGAGGGACGATGTGACTTTCTTCACGCCAAGAAAGTCACCAAAGAGGCGCTTAAGAGAGAACCCCTCCGATTGGGTTCCCCCTTAAGGATCCTCCTCCCCACGGCCAAAGGGGAGCGCCCCTTTGGATTCCCCCGAGGATTGAGACGAGGGGAAAACGCGGGGAATCCGCAAACCGACCGCGCGGCGCGCTCGAGGCGTGACAGAACCGAAAAGCCGAGTCGACGCGCAGGGAGCACAGCGAACGCAGCGGGGAAGGAAACCAGCGGCCAACGCCCAAGCCGCGTTTCCGCGCACGCGGAGTGAGCAGTGTGACCGACCGCGCGGCGCGCTCGAGGCTTGACAGAAACGAAGAGCCGAGTCGACGCGCAGGGAGCACAGCGAACCCCCCCTGGGAATCCAAAGGGTCGAGACCCTTTGGCCGTGGTGGGGAGAGGATTCTTAAGGAGAACCCGTTCGGAAGGTTCTCCTTAAGCGATTCTTTGGACCCTTTCTCATCGTGGAGAAAGGGTCATCGCCCCCCGCCGCCGCGGCGAAATCCTTCCGGCATGGAGCCATAACCCCCGTTGACGCATACCACCGAAGAGGGATATAATGAGTAAAAACGGGAAGGCGAGGGATGGTTTTGAAACGTTTTCACGGAAAACGCATTGTCTCATGGATCCTCTGTCTGTGTATGCTGCTCTCAGCGCTGCCGGTCATGGCGGGCGCCGAAGCAACGCCGCGGTATGCCGTCGTCGAGCCCTGTATCCACGAGAATCAGGCCGACCTGTTCCCCCAAACGGGACCCACCGGGTACGACGATCCGGTTGCGCTCAACGACGAAGAAACATTGTTCCGTGTGCAGCGAGACCAAACCTGGGCGGTGGTGGATAAACGGGGGAACGTAGTCCTGCCGTTTTCCGAAACCTATGTGAAGTACGTGGGCAGCGATGCCAACGGAACCCCCTGGTACATCGCGCTCAAGGGCGGATCCTACAAAAGCGGCAACTGGTGTGTTTTGGACGCGGCAGGCCAAGTGACCGCCGGGGGCTATACCTACATACAGGCCCGCGGGTACGCGGCCATCGGAGAGCGAAGCTTCCAGATGATGCCGACCGTGAGCGTTCGGGCCTTCGAGCTGATTCTCCCGCAAACCGGACAGCTTATCCGTCCCGAGAGCCGCCCGCCCATCGTGGACTACGCGGGCAATACGCTGTATACCGAGCCGTATTTCGATAGCATTGTGCCCTCGGACGACAACACGCTGTTTGTCTGCGCCAACGAAAACGAAGTGGCCGTCTACGACGACACAGGCAAACTGAAAATCGCGCCGGGACAGTTTGAAAAAATCAGTGCGTTTTATGGCGGCCGGGCCATGGCGCTGCTGCGCACTGAGCTTTTCATCATCGATGCGGATGGACAGAAGCTTGTCGGTCTGGGCATGGAATTCTCCGTTCCCGGAGAGATGCACAACGGCCAGGTTGTCGTCACGCGGTGGGCTTCCGGCTACCAGAGCGGCGTCATTGACCTCGACGGACAGTGGATCATTCCGATCAGCTACACAAACATTTCTTTTGAAAGCGGCCTGTACCAGCTAACCGATACACGAGACCCCAGCCGCAACGGGCTGGCCGACCAAAGCGGCAAACTCGTGTACCGCGGCGACTGCACCGCCCGCGCCGGTTCTCTGGTGAGAACGCAGAACACGCTGTCCGACCTGAAGGGCAACACGCTCATTGCCAAGGGGCGGTATGATCATTTTTGGTTTTCGTTTGGCGGAAGTTTGTCTCCGGGCGCCAGCTATATTGAGGTACAGAAAAACGGGAAAAACGGGGTCTGCGATTTGTCCGGACGGGAAATCGCGCCCTGTATCTACACAAACTTTGGCTGGGCCTACCGCGACCGGCAGATGCTCTATCAGGGCGAAAAGAGCACCTTGATCGACGCGTCGGGCAAGGTGCTGGTGCCGCTGGGAAAATACACGCTGTATGACTATATGGGCGCGGGGCACATCACCTGCTCCGAGCCGGGTCAAAGCGACATCGGCCTGCTGTCTCCATCCGGCCAGCTTGTCCTGCCCTGCCTCTATACGTACATCGCCGACCTCGACAACGGCTATGTGCTTGTGATCAAAGACGGCCAGTACGCCGTGTACGATTTGAACGGAAACGTGGCGGTGCCCTTCGGACTCTTTAGCGTAATCGAGAAAGCCGAAGGCCGGTCACCCAATGATCTGGCCGTGTGGCAAAACGGGAAATGGGGCCTCATCGAGCTGGAACCCATCGTAGCGGTCGGGCGCGGTACGCCCTCGTCCTGGGCGCAGAGTGAGACCAAACAGGCCGCCTTGCTGGGGCTGCTGCAGCCGGACGACATGCGCGACTATCAGAAGCCGATCACGCGCGCGGAATTCTGCCAGCTCATCGTCCGTCTGATGGGTCAGACGGGCAAGCCCATCTGGGCGTCCTATGTGCGCCCGGTGGATTATCCCTTTGCCGACGTGACCGACGATTACAATATCTTTGATTGCTATGGTCTTGGCATCGTCGACGGCGACGCGAAGGGCTGGTTCAATCCCGACAGCCCCATCACACGCCAGGAAGCGGCCAAAATCTTGACCAACACGGCCAAGGTGCTGGGCGTAGACATCACGGCGGTCGAGACGAACTTTGCCGACAGCGACAAGATCGCCGACTGGGCGGTTCAATATGTGAACTATGTCAGCGCCGCCGGCATCATGCTCGGCACCGGGAACAACCGATTCTCCCCCACCGGAACCTATACCCGTGAACAGGCCGTGCTCACCATGCTGCGGTTGTGGAACATCGAATAGCCGAATGCCCGAGCAGGGAACACAGTGAACGCAGTGGGCAAGGAAACCAGCGGCACACGACCAAGCCGCGTTTCCGCGCACGCGGAGTGAGCAGTGTGACCGCCCGCGAGGGCACCGAGGCTTGACATCGAAGAGCCTCGTCGACGCGCAAGTGAAATAAGGCCGTGCCGCACCCGGAAAACAGGACGGGTCGCCTCCCGCAAGATCCGGCGGTATTTCCGGAAGGCACAAGACTTATTTTGCTGCCCGCGCGGCGCGCACGTGGCTTGACATCGAATAGCCGAATGCCCGAGCCGTGCGCCCGCCGCGCAGGGGAACGTATCGTCTCCGTAGGGGCGGCCCATGTGCCCGCCCGTGCTTGCGTTGAAAACGGTGGAATGCGCCCCCTACGCATCCAATATAAACTTTGCCGACGCACAGAGCCAAACGCCTTCCCATAAGAGCGATGCCCACATCGCCCCTGCGCCTCGGGCGCCAATTCGAAGTGGAATATCATACGGAGTCAAACATAAATTACAAGCGTTGAGGAGGAATGTCCATGAATCCGCAGCCCACGCTGCGCCCGGTGGAGCATGCCGAGTGTGTGTTTTGCCGTGAGCCAAAGCCCGCCTTTGCCCAACGGGTCACGCTGGTCAGCGGCACCCGAACGCTGATCGGCACCAACAAGCAGAACCAGTCGCTCTTTGTCAGGCAGCCCGAAAGTCTCCATACCGGCCCGATCTGTCCCCAGTGCTGGGAGCAGAAGCAGGCCAAGGTGCGCGGACGGCGTGTGCTCAACATCATTCTGAGCGTGCTGTTCTGGCCCATCGGCATCGCGCTGACCATCGCCGGATTTGTCTTTGTGCTTTCCGAGGGCGGCATTCAGGTCGGCGACTGGATCATTACCCCGTACCTGTTCATCATCATCGCCTGCATCCCTGGCTTCCTGTTGATCGCGCTGGCCTATCAGTGCGGCAAACGGGGCTTCCCAAAGCCGGAGGTCACGACCGCGCGGGATGCCGAGACCGCCTTCAAAAAAGTCGTCACCGATTCGGAGGACGCGGCCAGAACCGGAACCGTCTCCTTCGCGGCGACACTGAAAGAGGCGCAGGCCATTGACAAGCAGAACGGCGCTTCCTGGGCCGCGTTGAAACACCCCGCGGCCGTCCCGCCGCCTGTTCAACCCGCCGTGGCGCCGGTCGGCGTGACCGCCACAACCGCTGCCATGAGCGCCCCCGCCGCACAGCTCCCGTCTCAGGGACAGACCACACAGCCCCCTCAGAGCCAGCCGCCGCAATCTCCCGCCGCGCAGCAGAACCCGCCGGTCTCCGCGCCGGTTGCGCCGCCGGGCTACCCGCAGCCACAGAGCTACGCACAGCAAAACCCGCCATTTGCCCCGCCGCCGGGCTACGCACAACAACAGGGCTACCCGCAACCGCAGGGTTACCCGCAGCAAACGCCGCCATACGCGCCGCCGGGTTATCCCCCGCAAGGATATGCTCAACAACCGGGCTTCCCGCCGCAGGGCTTCCCGCCGCCACAGGGCTATCCGCCCGTTCCGCCGCCTCAGCCGCCCAGGCCCCAAAAGAAGAGAGGCAAAGAGGATCCCTGGGATTGAGCGCATAAGACAAAGAGCGGGAGCGGCTTGCGCCGCTCCCGCCCCGCTTCAAAACAGTTTCACTGTCGGGATTGTCCGCCGTTGACACGGTTTTTCCCGCGTGGTACAATAAGGGCACTTCAAACAGGGTCGTCATCCCTGCGCGTCGACTCGGCTCTTCCATGTCAAGCCTCGTGCGCGCCGCGCGGCCGGTATAATAAGTCTAACGCCTTCCGAAAATGCCGCCAAGTCTTGCGTGAGACGACTTGTCCTGTTTTCCGGGTGCGGCGTTGCCTTATTTCACCTGCGCGTCGACTCGGCTCTTCGTTTTTTTGCGGGTGTAGTTCAATGGTAGAATTCCAGCCTTCCAAGCTGGCAGCGTGGGTTCGATCCCCATCACCCGCTCCAATCTCAATCCACTGCGACCCAACGGGTTGCGGTGGATTTTTCTTTCGGTTTCGCGCCGCCGCCCGCGAAAGTTCTGAGATCACCTTTTTAACCCCGATGTAATATGATGGGGAGGGAGGTGTACAATGATTCAATTCCAATCATTCAGCGGGATTGTCACCGCGATCTATGATTATGACATCCAGGGCGTCGAAAACGAAGGATGCAATCAGCTGATGTCTGTCAGCGACGGAGTGGGCGATATGGTCAATTTTGTCTTGTCCCCGGAGACCTACGTTGCCTATCGGGCCGATGTACGAGTAGGTGATGCCATAACCGGGTATTATGATGGAAACGCGCCGACCGCCCTCATTTACCCGCCGCAGTACTTGGCGCTTGCCATTGCGAAGCGATATCCCCATCAAAACGTAAAGGCCGACCGCTTTGACAACGAGTTTATAAGCAGCGATGGCCAGCTGCAGCTTGTGATCACACCCTTTACGAAGATTGAGCTCAAAAACGGACAGCATTTCATGGGTAGCCCGGCCAACCGCAATTTGATCGTGTTTTATGGCGCAACAACGGGAAGCGACCCGGCTCGGACCACGCCGACAAAAATAGTCGTTTGGTGTTGAGCTGACGGCCGTTTCGCCACGGGAGGCGTTGGCTATGGCATACTACAATTATCACGGCACCGCCCAAAAGCTGCTTCAAGAGGGGAAACTCGTTGCCTGGTATCATACCGAGCGTCACAACCAAATTGCGCCGGCTCTGGTTCTCATCTTTGATGATGCGTCCCACCCGGTCATGCCCATTCGTAAACATAGGTGGGATGAGTATCTGTTGACGCTGCCGAAAGAAAAACAAATTACGGCGCCCTGATCGCATGCCGACGCCAAACGAATCATACGCTGATGATAGGGGTGATTCGTTTGTACAGAGCATTTTCTCTGAGATGGAAACCGCTTGTCATCAGTTTGCTTCTGGCGCTGGGCACAGGGCTCTTGTCCGCCTGGAATACCGGCGACAGCGTGGACGCGTATAAAACGCTGATCCTGCCGCCGCTCGCGCCGCCCTCCATCGTGTTTCCCGTCGTGTGGATCATATTGTATGTTCTGATGGGCCTATCGGCGTATCTGATCTTTTTGTCGAAATCAGACCGCAGGCAGTCGGCCTTGACGATTTACGTCATTCAGCTCATATTCAACGCGCTTTGGTCGCCGATCTTCTTTCGCCTGGAAGCCTTCCTTTTTGCGTTTGTTTGGCTCGTTGTCTTGTGGGGGTTGGTCGCGATGATGATTGGTCGGTTTACCGTAATCAATAAAACAGCGGCGCGTCTTCAGCTTCCCTATTTGCTCTGGCTTACGTTTGCCGGATACCTCAATCTGGCGATCTATCTGTTGAACTGAATCTCTATGGTGAAATAACCTGCCAAAGAGAAAGCGCCCACCGCGGAGCCATCCGCGGCCGACGCCCATTGAGGGAAACCTCTTTCCGTTGTTTACAAATTGTTCATGCGCGCGCTATGATTTGTTCATTTCACTATCGTATGATAGACCCATCAAGAAGAGTTGCTGCCCACTCGGAAGGGCAGACCAAAGATAAAGCCCGTCTGGGTTTCACATATCTCCTTTACCTTTCCTTTCTTTCCTTTTCTTTCCATACTCTCTGAAAGCAGGCTGCGGCCTGCTTTTTCTTTTGTCTGACAATCGCCAGTCACGCGCGTAAATACGGGGCATTCCCGTCGACATGCGGTTTTCATCGTCTTTTCTGTTTTGTCTCTACCGTTCGTCCGCTTCCGCCGCCGGAAGGCGCATTTGCAAATGCAATTGCTCAAGTGCCTCCACGCTTTTCGTTTCCGAGAACGCACTCAGCTGAGAAACAGCCATTTCGCGCAAGGCGTGCAAGCGCTCGGCCTGACTCATCCCCTGGCGGATAAAAAGGGCATTGGCGTTCTCCAAGTTTACCAATACCAGGAGTTGATCGATGTTTGCGGCATCTCGGATATTCCCCGGCTCCGCCGGGTTTCTCTTTCGCCACTCTGCCGCCGTCTGACCGAAGAGCGCCACATTCAGAAGATCGGCTTCGTCCGCATAAACGAAGCCCTGCTGTTTTCCGGTCAAACGCTCGGGAATGAGATTCTCCTTAATGGCATCCGTATGTATCCTGTAATTGGCTTTGGCGAGAAGGCGTTTGACATTCCAGTCCAGGGAGTGCCGGTGAGATTCATCCGCCTTTAGGCGCTGATAATCCTTGATGATATACAGTTTGAATTCCGGCGACACCCAGGAGGCAAATTCAAAAGCAATGTCTGTATGCGCGAATGTGCCGCTGTGATAGCGACCGGATTTTGATGCCATCCCAATGGCGTTCGTGGAAGAGATCCACTTTTGAGGCGAGAGCGTAAAGGCATTGGAACCTGCCTCGGATTTAAACTGGTCGAATTCGACCAGTTTAAATCCGGGATT
>JAVBPF010000007.1:0-9840 GCA_031549735.1 Oscillospiraceae bacterium | reverse complement strand
CCGCCCACTGCGCTCACTGTACCCCCTGCGCGTCGTCTCGGCTCTTCGTCTTCTGTCAAGCCTCGTGCGCGCCACGCGGCCAGTCGTACTGTTCGCTCCGTGTGTGTCTAAACGGTCTGCGCTGCGCCGCCGTCCCGGTTTCGCCGCCCACTGCGCTCACTGTACCCCCTGCGCGTCGTCTCGGCTCTTCGTCTTCTGTCATTCTACAACTTTTCGCCGCGCTGTCAACCCAATCGATTGCGGGATTTGCCCGCCAAAATCTTCCGAATGGAGGGGGAACCAACTTGCTCAGTCCTGAGGCCGAACGCGTTTTGTCCCTTTTGCGAAAAACCGCGCCTATTGCCGACCGCATGAGTGATTTTTTGAGAAATCTGCTGCAAAATGCCGTCGGATTTCTTTTTCGCACGCCCCGCGGTCTTTCCCATCGGCGTGCGAACCTCCCCCACGACGTGAAAGCCGAATGGACTCTGCCCCGCGGCGGTTCGGACGCGTTCGTCGTTCTGTACTGTCACGGCGGCGCCTATGTGGCGGGCAATCTGCGTTACACCCGCATTCTGGCCGCCAAGCTGGCGCTGGTTTGCGGCGCCAAAGTTTTCTCGCCTGCCTACCGGCTGGCGCCCCGACATCCCTTCCCAGCCGCCGTGCGGGACACGCTGGCCGCGTACCGGCACCTGATCGATCAAGGCCATACCCGCATCGTTGTGGCGGGCGAATCAGCCGGCGGCGGTCTGACGCTGGCTCTGCCGCAGCTGATACAGGAGGAGGGGCTCCCCCCGCCCGTGGGCCTGGTGGCGCTTTCGCCCTGGACCGACCTCTCCTGTTCCTTGCCCAGCCACGCCGAAAACGCCGATGTCGACCCGACGATAATGACCGAATCTCTGTGTCTGGACGCTGGTCATTACGCCGGACAAACCAGCCTTGAGCATCCGCACATCTCCCCGCTGTACGCCGATTTCACCGGCTATCCGCCCACCCTGTTGCAGGTCGGCGGTCTTGAGGTGCTGCTCGACGACACGCGCGAAGCGGAGCGGCGGCTGCGCGAGGCCGGCGTCCCGGTTGTTTGCCAGATTTACGAGGGATTGTGGCACGTCTTTCAAATTCTCGACCTGCCGGAGTCCAAGGCGGCGCTTGCCGAGGTCGGTCGGTTCGTCCATGAGGTGACCGCCGACTAATGGCCATGATGACTGCGGTTGCCGCATGTGCCTATGCCTCGGCCCGCATCGCCTTTGTTCTCGATACGACGCCCCATGCATACCCTGTACAAGATACAACCTGTACGGGAAAGCGGGGGCTTTTTTATGCGCATTAATACCCGTTCCGCGCTTTACGGAGCGGTTTTGCTGACCGCCGCCAGTATCTTTACGCAGGGCGTCGGGTTTGCGTACCGCATATACCTCACCCGGGTCATCGGCGCCGAGGGCATGGGTCTGTTTTCTCTCATCATGTCGGTCTATGCCATTGTTATGTCGCTGACCGTCTCCGGCTTGGCGGTCACCGTCTCCCGACTCACCGCCGAATATTCTGCCCGACGCCAGCCCGGCGCGGTGTCGGCGCTGCTGCGGCGCTGTTTTATGCTCTTTTTGGGACTTTGGAGCATTGCGGCGCTGGTGGTTCTCCCCTTTTCGGACGCCATATCGGCCTATTTATTGGGCGACGCCCGTACACGCAGCGGTCTGGTGCTGCTGCTGTTCTGCATTCTGTTCACCGGCTTTGAGAACATCTTCAAAAACCATTTTTACGGCCGCAAAAGCATCCACCAACCGGCCTTCAGCGAATCGGTTGAGATCGTGGTGCGCTATCTGTCGGTCATGACGCTTTTCGTCCTTTTCAAACCCGACCACTTGGAATTCGCCGTCGCACTAGTCGTCGGCGGCATGGTCATCAGTGAGATCGGCAGTGCGCTGATCCTTCGGGTGCTGTATGGGCGCAGCCGCCTGCCACCGGTCGCCTCCGAAATCCCCCGCGCGGTGGTGACGCGTCAGATGAAGGGTGTCGTGCTGCCCACCATTACCTCCAGTTTTCTGACCAACTTTATCGGTTCGGTATCCTCCATTCTCATTCCGTCCCGGTTGATGCTGTCCGGGCTGTCCTCCTCGCAGGCCCTGTCGGCGTTCGGCGCCATGACAGGCATGACCCTGCCCTTTCTGATGCTGCCATTTGTGGTGACCTCAGCGCTGTCGCTTGTCATGATTCCGCGGCTGACCGAGAACGTAGCACGCGGCGAGCTCGCGCAGGCGCGCAGACGCGCCGGAAAAACACTGCTGATTCTTTTGGTTCTCCTGGTTCCGGTCTACGGGCTGTTGATGGTTTTCGGGCCGTCCTGGGTAGTGGGTCTTTATCAGAACGAGGCGGCTGGTGCCTATATGGTGCCGCTGTGCGCCGCCTCGCTGATTGTCAACGTCCAGGCCATTTTATCCAGCGTTCTGGTCGGCTTCGGACACCACACGCGGGTGGCGGCCAACAACATTTTGTCCGGACTGCTCCAACTGGCGCTGATCTGGTTTCTGGTGGCCGAACCGCGCCTGCAGATGGGCGGGTTTGTCATCGCCCTGCTGGTCTCCGACGTGGTCGGGACCTTGCTGTTCGCGCTGGATACCGTGCGCTCCTTTGGGGGCAAGATAAAAAGTCCCGGACACGCCGCCTGAGCGGAGCCTCCGGGACAAGCGGCGGTTGCTTACGTTTCGATTTCGCCGGTGGCCATAGCGGTTTTGACCGACACGCCGGACATCGCGCCCAGCGCTTTGGTCAAGTGATCGATCTCCTCCGGCGCGCCGACCGCGGTCAGCGAAATGAGCGCCAGCTGACCGCCCCGAACCGGGATGCCCATCCGACCCCAAAGCAAATGCTGGTGGTCGGATATGATTTGATTAAACGCCTGTTGCGAAGAGGCCGGATCTTCGAGAATTACGCCGATGACGGCGGCACGAGCCATAGCGCGACACTCCTTTTCTGGTAGGGGGCGGCTTTCGCAAAATGATCCATTTGGTGCGCATTTTGCGGAGAACCCCCTGTCCATGCTTGGTGGAAATGAGTATATCGGCGACGCCCCCTCCTGTCAACCGTGATTGATTGGCACCGCTTCAATTGATTTCTCATTCGGCTGTTTTTCGGGTTTCGTGGCGAAGATTGGCATAGGTAAAGCGCGTGTTTTGGTGGCAAAATACGAAAACAAAACGAGGTCACATGATGCCTTTTCTGCGTCAACCCCCCTCTGCGCTCCGGAGGATTGCCACTACGTATGGGCGGAAATGCCATCTCATTTGCGGAAACGGAGGGACAGCCCATGCCGACTGCCATCGTATGGGACAAGGAAGACAGCCGGGTGTTTCGTGCCCTGAGGGACACACTGCCCGAGACGACGCTTTTTTCAGCCTCTCCCGCCAGGCCTCCCGGGGGCAACGTCTCCTGCGACCTGTGGATCATCGCGCCCGAAGCGCCTCGGTTCGCCTCGCCGCCTCCGGCGGTAAGCCGGACGGTTCTTGTCCCCGGATCCGCGGCGCAGCCTGTCGACGCGCCCTGTCTGCTGACCTACGGATTGAAAGCGCGGGAAACCATTACGCTCTCCAGTTTTGATGACGGCCGCATGGCTGTGGCGGTGCAGCGCGACTTCGCCGATTTGTTCGGACAGCCGGTTGTGCGGCAGGAAATCGTCCTCGCGCAGCCGAAGGGGCTCACGCGGGAGGAAGCGCTGTGTGTCCTGGGTGGTCGGCTGCTGCTGGGCCTGCCTCCGAGTCTGGCCCATTGACGCCGGTTACGCAGGGCCGGCGTTTCGCCTGTCATGGTTGTCATGCTTCCCCGCTTTAGGGCATATACATTTCACAAGGATTCTTTCTGCCTTCTGATGGTTCGCGCCGTGCCCGTGCGCGTTGCGCAAACAAGCGTCAGCCGCACTGTCAGACAGGCCTTACGCAAGCGCCGGCGCACTGGTGGGCCGCTGTTTGCCTGACGAGGTGAAATGTATGCTGGAATGCCGCAACGAGGTTCTGCTCTGTGGACGCGTGTCGGACGCGCCCGTTCATTCCCACGACAGTCATGGGAAGCAATACTGTCTGTTCTACTTGGAGACCGAACGCCTTTCGGGCGCAACCGACCGCATCCGGGTGTTGGCCACCGCCGATCAGCTCGCGCCCCTGTGTCTGTGCCGGGGTGACATGGTGCGCGTGGAGGGCGCGTTGCGCTCCTTCAACAATCGTGCCCCCGAGGGCAGCCGACTCATCATCGCCGTGTTGGCGCGCACGCTTGAATATGGCTGTCCTCCGTTTGACAATCAGATCTCGGCCATCGGCGCGCTTTGCAAGGCCCCGGTCTACCGCAAAACGCCGCTCGGCCGTGAAATCACCGATATGATCATCGCGGTCAACCGCCGGCATGGCCGCGCCGACTATCTGCCGGTCATCGCCTGGGGCGCGGGGGCGCGGGTGTGCGCTCAGTGCGTCGTCGGGCAGCGTATCGCCATCGAGGGGCGCGTCCAGAGCCGCGAGTACATAAAGGTCACCGAGACCGGCGAACTCAAAAAAATCGCCTACGAGGTCTCTGTCGCTCGTGTGGAGGTGCTTGAGGACTGAGGGCGCGGGTGTCCCAGTTCAAAAAAGAGACGCAGGGCCGGTTTTCGTTGCCCCGCGTCTCTTTCGTATGTTTCGCAGCCACCGGTATAACGGGCCGTTGCTTTGGCGTTCTGCTCAGCCCACACTGTCGGTCAAAAAGGCACTCGTCAACCGCCGGTCGATCTCTTCCCCGTATTCTTCCGCAAAGTCAACCGGCACACTGGTGTGCAGTCGGTATTCAGCGGAGTCGGTCTGGAAAACCAGGTCAACGCAATGCGAAGTGTCTTCGTTTTCGCCAGTCTTATAAACGACGAGCCATGCCGGGTAGGTCAGCAGCGTCGAAATCTCTTCGGACAGCTCGACAGATTCCACTCGAATATCGTCGAACTCCAGCATCTGAATGTACTCTACCAGCGTCTCTGCGTCAAACATTGAATCTGTGGTTGCCGTGTAAGACTCCAGGCAAAAATACACCATACCGTCCAGCATATACTCGAAATCCGGGGACAACTCGTCCAGACCGGACGTGTCCATGGTCAATAGCAATTCAGGCCACTCCTCCTCGTGCCGGCCGTAGTCATTGCAGCACAGCGTCGGGTCCATTTCATACAGATCATAACGGTCGGGGTCGAGCAGGAGTTCGGAACTCAATTCCTCGAACTCACCGCTGTCCGGCGTGTACATACAGAACACTTTGAATGGGTCGGACTCCATCTCATGCATCACTTCCAGCAGGAAATGCGTGACCGCCTGACCCGAAGCGCTGTCGATGAAAAACCCTGTAATTTCGACACTGAAAACAGATCCCGAGTCAGGATCGTCGACGATTTCTTTCAACTGCTCGCTCACGGACTCCTGGGTAAGCCCATATTCGCCCATTTGCTCTTCAACCGAGATGTACCGATTCTCGGTCTTGCTGAAATTGTAGCTCCAAAGGCGTGTGTTTTGCTCGGGCACAACCTCTGGGTATACCGTGGCGGTCGTGATAATCTGGATATACTCGTCGTCGACAAACGGGTAAGAACGGATGTCGATGCTGTCGCCCTCTACCGCGTTCTCCTGATAATTTTGATAGAGCGCCAGCGGCCCCGCCTTGATCTCGTTGTTGATCATCTCGATCTCCGGGTTCTTTCCGCCAAACTCCTCCAGCGCTTCCTGCTGCCCGTCATAGCTGATCATCAGGATTTCAACGATATCGTCGCCCTCATACTCTTGATAGATGACGCCGATCCCCGTTTCGCTGTTGTCGATGTCGGCGGCGTTGCCGCCGGTCGGCGGCGGACTGAAGGATTCGCCCGGCGGACTGGTTGTATTCCCTGCGCCGTTGTTCCCGCAAGCACACAGCAGGGTCAGGATCAGCAGCACAGACAATGTGATCCAGGCGCCGCAGCGCACCATCCGTCTCATATACATCTACATCCCCTCTTTTCTTGGCAAAGCGTATTATTCCTGGTTTTCCATGTCTCGGATTTCCTGCCTCACCCGTTCCAATTCGACCTCCGGGTCATAGTTTTCAGCGGCGGCACGGGCGGCGCTTCGTTTCTTTTTCATATGAATTCCGCCGAGCGTCGCACCGGCCGCGGCCGCTGTTCCGCCCAGCGCGCCGGCGACCGCACCGGCGCTAGGTCCAGTGGCTGGCGGGGCCGCTGTCGTGTGCGCGGGGGTGGGCGTGGGGGTGGGCGTGGGTGCGGCCGCAACGACCGGTTCGGGCGTCACAGGCGGTCCCTTCGAACCCATCATCTCGGTCACGCCGCTTCCGACCGTGGCGTTCGGATGAGATGCGCTCGCGGCGGCGGTGACCGGTTCCGCTTTCGCGGCGGTAAGCGGGGTCGCGGTCGCGGCGGGTGCCGGGGCCGAATCCGTTCCTGCGGGCGTGTCCTGAGTCGCGGGCGTAGCCGCCGGAGCTTCACTGCTGCCATAGTAGTTGTTGACGGTTGTGTTGTGGGTAGTCGTCCCGCCGCCTGCGCCCCCGGTCACCTTGACCGACGCAACGGCGGCCGCGGCAGCGGCGGCGCCGGCTGAGGCCACCACGATGGGTTTCTTATAGAAGTCGCGGTTGTGCGCTTTTATGCCATCCACTTTTTTGACCTGGCGGGTTTCCGCCACACCGTAGCTCTCCACGGTTCGGCTCAGCAGCTCGCCCGCCGTATTCAGCACGGCGCGCGACTCACCCAACTGTGTTTTGAGCGTCTGCAGATTGCGGCGAACTTCGGCCAGCATCTCGTCGTTGCCCAGCTTACCGCTGATCTGCGTCACGCGCTCGGCATAGCCGTCGATCTGTTTGGCGACGGCCTTCAGATCCTCCCCCTGCTGGCGAAGCACCTTATAGGATACTTTGTAGCCTGCCATAGTGACCCTTCCTTTCAGCGCATTGAGTTGTTGGGCAGCTTGGGCAGCTTGGAGGCCTCGCTCTTCACGGCCTTTTCATTGCGCTCATAGGCGTCGGCCGACTCGTAGAGGGCACTGACCATGCGGTTCAGCGTATCGAGGCCGTCCCCGCATTTGGTCAGCAACTGCTGGAAGCTGGCATTGAACGCCGTGGCGGCGTCGCCAGTCCACACGCCTTTCAGCGAATCGATTTGACCTTTAGAGCTGAGCAGATTGTTTCTGTATGTGGTCTGGCACTTGCCGATCTCATCGGCCTGTTTGCGCAGTTCCACCGGATTGGCGGTAATTTCGTTGGCAGCCATTCAAGTTCTCTCCCCTCTTAATCAACCCTTGGCCATTTTGGCCTTGATGGCGTCGGCGGCAGCCATATCGGCCTTGCCGTATGTGCTGGAGATGGTATTCAGCGTGGTCGAGCAGCTGCGTATCGCCTCGGCCAGCAACGCGAAATCACGCGCGTTCTCCTGATACGCTTTCTGGTACGCGGCGGCGGCGTCGCCCTTCCACATTTTCGGCAGACGGGCCACAACCTCGTCGAGTTTCTTTTTGTTGTTGGTCATGGTCGCGTAGATTTTATCCAGCTCCGACGAGACACTCTTCATTTTTTGCAGATTTACGGTACTCTGTGCCATGTCCATTCACGCTCCGTTTCAGATTTTTTGCACCGACTGCGTGGCGCTTGTATCGGCCGCCTGCATTTTTTTGGCGGCTGCGCGCAGGAATTCGGCGACATCTTTGATGTACTTCGCTTTTTTTTGCAGATCGTCCCGCACGCCGTCGATATACTTCAAATACGTCTTGGCGGCTTGGCCTGTCCAGGCCGCCTCGATATTGCCGCGTATATCGTTCATTTTTTTACAGGCCTGATTTTGCAGATCGGCGGCAAGTTCGTCCAGCCGCTTGGCCTGATTGATCGTTTCATTGTAGTTGAATTGTATGGCCATCTCGATCCCCCTTCACTCTGATGCGGCGCATCAGCGCATTGCCTTGTCAAAGGTCAATGACTTGCCCGTTTCCTGAACATTCTTCTCGGTTTTGTCGTAGATACCGGCCAACTCGAGCAGCGCGGCGGGATAACCCTTCAGAGATTTTTCAAGATCGCTGGCGCTCGTGAATACGGCGTCGACCGTATTCTTGATGTCGTCCGATGTGTCGCCCTGCCAATTGTTGCGCAATCTCGCCATGGCGTCGAACCACTCCTGAAGGGCGCTCGAAAACGACTTGAAGCGAGTGGTAATGTTTTCAGCGGTGGTCATGAATAACTTGGTATCGATCTTGCTTTCGCCCGACATTTCTCATCCCCCCTTAATGTAACGCATTGACCTGATCCAGAATTTCGCCCTCGGTTTTATCGAAGTCGGCCGCGGCGTCGCGAAGCGTCTGGTTGAACTCGCGCAACTGCGCCAGCATCTCCTGCATGGCCTCCTTGTCGATGGCGTAGGTGGCCATGAAGTCTTTTTTCACTTCCGACATCCATCCCTTGTCCAGCGTCTCGACCGCCTCGAAAATCGAGTTGACCGCGCTATTCAAGTGATCCACAGCAGACTCAGCCTGCCCGAAGTAAGTGGACAGCTTTTCCAAATCAATACGACTGAGTTCCGGCATCCTTCATCCCTCCTTTCGTTTCCATTACAGCAGAATGATGCTGTCACCGCTCGTCACGCCGACCTCCCCCAGAATCTCGCCGTCCCGCAAAAGGCCTTCCAGCCCTTTCGAGCAGAACAGCACTGTGTCCGGGTCGGCGAAAATGGGACGACCCTCCAGCGCCGATATCTGTTTGATGAACTGTTTTTTCACCTTGCCGACCGACATGACCGTATCGGCGGAAAACTCATAGGTGCGCGCGGTGCCCGGCACCTGAACGTCTAAATAAATCTTGCTCATGCCCTTTCCTCCTGTCTATGACGTTGTCCTGTTGGGATCGTCCAATAGCTTTTTCTCCCGACCATCTCGTAGGATGCCGCGCACAATGAGAAACGCGAAGCCCAGCCCAAGGACGAGAAAAACAATCCCCAAAATGATCCCTGACGGGTTTTGCGCAGCCGCTCGGATCGCCGCCTTGGTTCCTAACCGGTAACTCACCGGGTCGCCGGGATTGTAAGAGATCGACACCTCTTCCCCCGGTTCATAAAAGTCATAGCCCGCATCGGGAATGGACACACTACTGCGCGTTTTTCCTGTGTTGCCCGCGCTTCCATTCAATGTAACCAGTCCCGACCCGGTTGTGAACGTGATGACATAGCCGTACTCCACGCGATAGTCATACCTGCCTCTGTCGTCAGGGGTTATGTCTATGTTCTCCGACGTGATCCAGACATCCTCAATGACAGCCGTCGTCTCGGCCCAATCGGAGAATTCTCCGTTGACAAAGGCCCGTTCCTGAAAGCCGGCAATCATGGCGCCGACCCCCACAAGCAAAAACACCAATACGAAAATGACCGGCAACGTCCGTCCCTTTACTCGGATGTGACTCTTCGTCTTGCGCAACTCTTCATCTCCCGTTACTTCTCATTCTCTTCCGCGCCGGCTCACTCCTGTACCAGCGGCGTCATGATCTTGACCGCCGCGCCGTTGTCTCCGGCCACATAGCCGACACCGGCGGGCAGCTGACGGACACTGTCGGCGGCCGACATCTCAAAGCGCAGAACGCTCTGTTGGTCGAACAGTCCGCCCAGGTGCACGCCGCGGCTCCAGCCCGCCCAGATGCGCATGGCGGCATAGCGAGCCATATCGCTGTAATCATCTGGGGTGACCGCCGCGAAAAAGTGGATTTTGTGCTCTCGGCCCTTCTCCAGCGCGATTTCCAAAAAGCCGCTCATATCCATGTCGGGGCTGTAGACGGCGCGCATGAAGGCCGACATATCGTTGATGATGAATACCATGCGCGGGTACTGTTTCATCGCGGCCGACA
>JAVBPF010000016.1:0-14243 GCA_031549735.1 Oscillospiraceae bacterium | reverse complement strand
GCCGAGCGCACATTCAGCGACGAACTGACCTTGACGGTTACATATTGGCCGGGCAGCGCCTGTGCCGCGAAGCCCAGGATGCCAACAAGCAATGATATGGCGATCAGCAGAGATAGAACTTTCTTGCCACGCATGGAGAATCACCCTTTCCGTCGACATCATTCGACAGAGATTTTCGGGTGAATCGTATCACAACGCGAGCCCCAATGCAACGGACGGACCGAAAAAACGCTTTGCTCCGCCCCGTCCGGGCACGCGGACATCCGTCAGTGTTCTCCGCGTTCGCGCAACACCGCCTCATATACGGCGTTTCGGCTTTGGCCGGTGCGGCTGGAAGCCGCGCGGGCGGCCTCGCGCAGCGGGATACCCCCGGCCACAGCGTCCAGCGCCTGGCGCACAGCCTCCTCCAGCGTCCCGACGGCTTCGGCAACCGGCTCCGCGCCTTCTATCACCAGCACAAACTCACCACGGGGCGGCGTTTGCTCAAAGTGCGCGACGGCCTCCTTCAACGTCAGATACAAAACCTCCTCATGCAGCTTGGTCAGTTCCCGGCAGACGACCACGCGCCGCTGCCCGCCCAGATGCTCGGCCAAATCGGCCAATGTGGCGCGCAGCTTGTGCGGCGCCTCATAGAACACCAAGGTTCGCGTTTCGCGCTCGATCGACGTCAGGTGCTCCTTGCGGCTCTTCTTGCTGACCGACAAAAAACCCTCGAAGCAGAACCGCCCGTCACACAGCCCCGAAACGCTCAGCGCCGTGACCGCCGCGCACGCGCCCGGAAGCGCCTCCACGGCAAGGCCACGCTCTGCGCAGAGACGCACCAAGTCGTCCCCAGGATCACTGATGCACGGCGTACCGGCGTCGGTGACCAGCGCGCCGCTCTCACCCGCCGACAGACGATCGGCGATACGCGCGCCGCTCTCGGCGCGATTGTGCTCGTAGTAGCTGACCATCGGCTTGCGCAGATTCAGATGGTTGAGCAGCTTCATCGTGACGCGCGTATCTTCGGCCGCGATGAAATCAACCTCGCCGAGAATCCGAGCCGCCCGCAGCGTCACATCCTCCAGATTCCCGATGGGCGTGGGCACAATGTATAAGGTTCCACTCATCTGTCGTCCTCCCCAAGTCTCACCGCATCTGTACGCCTCATTGGCAAGGCCTCCACCTTTACACCGGGGCGGGCGTCCTTCATCGCCTCCAGCAGCGCCAGCCGAGCCCGCATGCCGTCGCTCTTCATGACGAAGGCCAACCGCTTCGGTTCCAGCCGATGCGCGCGCAGGCACACCGTCCAGTCGGTCAACCGGTCGGCCGGGAAACATAGGGCAAACCGACCGCCGGTCGATAAAAGCCAAGCCGCCGCCGCGCAGACCTCCTCGGGCGGACACTCGGCGTCACACCTCGCCCCGGCCATGTTCCGCGAAGTGTACCCCCGACGCGCGCCATGATAGGGCGGGTTGGACACGACCAGCGTATGCCCGCCGGACGGCAGCAGCGCCCGCACCTGGCGGATGTCGCCCGGCACAACCTTCAGCCGTCCCTCGGTCTGCACCATGTTGCGTTCGGCCCACAACACCGCTTCCGTGTCAAACTCTATGCCCTCGACACGGATATCCATCCGCCGCTCCAACAGCAAAAAGGACAACGCGCCCACGCCGCAGCCCAGATCGCAGACACGATCGCCCGCGTTCAGCGTGGCAAAACGAGACAGCGCGATGGAATCATGTCCGAGCCGAAACAGGTGGCTCGGCTGATGCAACGTATAGCCGCCAATGATTTCCCGGGAAACGTCCTCGTCGGTCACACCAAGCCCCCCTGTCCATGAAAATATGAAAATCGGGACGGAGAAAGCCTCTCCGTCCCGATTCGTTGTACAATACGTATTTACTTGGGCTGAGGCGCGTCAACAGGGCAGACAGCCGCGCAGGCGCCGCAGTCAATGCAAACTTCCTCGTCAATGACGTACTTGCCGTCTCCGGCGGAAATGCACGAAACCACACATTCAGCCTCACACGCACCGCAACTGGTACAATCGTCGTTGATAAAGTATGCCATACGAAAACCACCTTCCTCAATCTCCTCATTAGTATACCACAAAAAAGAGAAAAAGCAACGTTTTTTTAACCACGTGCCATGTCGCGATGGTGGATGGCCGTGTGATATCCCAATTCCGATACAAATCCCTGGAAATGTTCGGCCAGCGCCACCGAGCGATGACGCCCGCCGGTACACCCGATTGAAAGCACCAGCGCCGCCTTGCCTTCCCTTACATACTGGGGCAGCAGAAAGGTGAGCAAATCTTGCACATGGCGGACAAACTGCGCCGTATCGGGTGAATTCATGACATAGGAGGACACACGCGCATCCAAGCCGGTCAGCGGCCGGAGATCGTATACATGAAACGGATTGGGCAGAAAGCGCACGTCAAACACGAGGTCACTTTCCATCGGCAATCCGTATTTGAAGCCAAACGAATTGACCATCACCATCATGGCCGGGTCGGATTGGCCCTCGGCGAACAGATTGACCAATTGGTTTTTCAGGTTCTCGCCGCTGATGGCGGTCGTGTTGATGATGGTGTCGGCGCGTCCGCGCACCACCTCCAGCAGCTTCCACTCACGCTCAATGGTTTGCTCCAGCGTCTCGCCTTCAACCGCCAGAGGATGGCGCCGACGGGTTTCCTTATAGCGCCGTACAATGGTCTCGGCGTTGGCCTCCATGAACAGGATCCGGACAGGGCAATTCATGCCGCGCAGCAGATCGATGGCCACGAATAAATCCTCGAACGTCTGCCCGGCCCGCACGTCGGTGACCAGCGCCACACGGCTGTACCGCCCCTCGGAGGCCAGACACAGCTCGGCGAACTGCGGCAGCAGCGCCAGCGGCAGGTTGTCGACGCAATAAAACCCCATGTCCTCCAGCAAAACGGCGACACGGCTCTTGCCCGCGCCCGACAGACCGGTCACAATCAGAAATTCCAAAGTCACTTTCCTCCCAATTTAGACGAAAAGGCGTCTCCCCGCGGCGGCCATGCCGTCCGCAAAGTCCTATTCTACCGCAACTTGTCCCGCCTGGCAACCCGCCAACTTTCTAGAGCGCCCGCCCGGTCCCGACGGAGCGCGGCGCCGACGGAATGTACCATCCACTACTTAAACCGCCGCAAGCGCAGCGCGTTAAGCAACACCGAAACCGAACTCAGCGACATGGCCGCCGCCGCCAGCATCGGATTGAGCAACGGCCCGCCAAAGGCATGCACCAGTCCGGCCGCAAACGGCACACCGGCCACGTTGTAGCAAAACGCCCAAAACAGATTCTGCCGGATGTTGCGCAAGGTGGCGCGGCTGAGCCGAATGGCCGTCACGACGCCAAGAAGCGAACCGCGCTGCAGCACAATATCGGCCGACTCGATGGCCACGTCGGTGCCCGATCCGATGGCGATGCCGACATCGGCCTGCACGAGCGCCGGGGCGTCGTTGAGGCCGTCGCCCACCATAGCCACCCGCTCGCCTTTGGCCCGCAGTTCTTCGATGACGCCGGCCTTGTCTCCGGGTAATACGTCACCGATGACCCGTTCAATGCCGACCTCTTGTGCCACATTCAACGCGGTCTGCCGACGATCACCGGTCAGCATGACCACATCCAGTCCAAGCGCGCGCAACTGCGCCACCGCGTCTCGGCTGTCGGTCTTCACCACATCGGACAGCGCGATAACACCGCAAAGCTGCCCGCCCTCGGCGACATAGGAGAGCGTCTTGCCCTCTTCGGGCAGCGCACTGACATCCAGACGGTCAAGCCCGGTGACCGCGCATTTCTGCATGAAGACTTCATTGCCGATGAGGATCGACCGTCCGCCGCACACCGCCTCCACGCCCAATCCGGGCCGAGCCATGAAGCGTTCGACGGGCAGCAGCGGTATCCCCCGCTCCTCCGCCCGCGCGACCACGGCACGCCCCAGCGGGTGCTCGGAACCCTGTTCGGCTGAAGCCGCCAGCTGTAACATCGTTTTGGCGTCACAGGGCGGCAGCGGCATCAGATCGGCGACACCCGGCCGACCCTCGGTGACCGTGCCGGTCTTGTCCAATACGACGGTGGTGATGTTGTGCGCCGACTCCAGCGCTTCCCCGCCCTTGATGAGTACGCCCAGCTCGGCGCCCCTTCCGGTACCCACCATGATGGCGGTCGGTGTGGCCAGCCCCAGCGCGCAGGGGCAAGCAATGACCAGCACCGAGATGAAAATGGTCAGCGCGAAGGAGAATGACTCCCCCGCCAGCAGCCAAAGTCCAAAGGTCAGCAACGCCAGCCCGATGATGACTGGCACAAAAATGCCCGACACGGTATCGGCCAGCTTGGCAATGGGCGCCTTGGAGCCCTGCGCCTCCTCGACCATCCGAATGATCTGGGCAAGCGTCGTGTCGGCGCCCACCTTCTCGGCCCGGAAACGAAGGAGGCCCGCCCCGTTGACCGTGGCGGCAAACACCGGGTCGCCCGCCTGCTTGGGCACCGGCAGGCTCTCGCCGGTCAGCATCGATTCGTCGACCGTCGTCTCGCCGTCAAGCACCACGCCGTCGACCGGCAGACTCTCGCCCGGCCGGACCAGCAGCACGTCCCCGATTTGAACATTCTCAACGGCCACCGACCGCACGGCGCCGTCGTCGGAAACAAGCGTCGCCGTCCGGGGCGAGAGCTTCATCAGTTTCTTGACCGCTTCGCCGGTACGCCCCTTCGAGACCGCTTCCAGGCATTTGCCCAGCGTAATCAGGGTAAGGATGATGCCCGCCGACTCATAGTAGAGTCGGTGCACCGCCTCCCCGTCCCCCAGCGCGACCAGTACGGTGCTCGCCAGGCTGAACAGGAAGGCCGACGCCGTACCCACCGCAATCAGCGAATCCATGTTGGGGTGCCGCATGAACAGCGCGCGAAAGCCACGGAGGTAGAACCGCCGGCCCACAACAAGGATGGGCAGGGTAAACACAAGCTCAATCAGCGCCACGCGCAACGGATGCAATGCCGGATCGAGTGGCTCGGGCATGGAAAACATCATGTGCCCCATCGACACAACCAGCAGAGGCACGGCGAAAACAACCGAGATCAAAAACCGCCGCCACATCATCCTGACGGCATTCTCCTCGCGGTCGGCCGCCTCCAACGCTTCCTCGCGGGTAAGTGGCCGGTAGCCAAGCTTTCGAATCTCGTCCTCGATCCCCTGCTGCGAAATTTGAGCCGGATCGAACACCATGCGTCCCGAGTTGGCGGACAGGTTGATGACCACCGAGGAAACGCCGGGCAATTTGGCCACGGCCTTTTCCACCGCCGCGGCGCAGCCCGCGCAGGACATGCCTTCAATTTTGATGTGGATGGTCATACCCGTTTTCCTCCCCGCCGAAGATGCGTTATCTCTTACGTTTTTTGTAGGACAGAATCGCCATAGCCAGCAAACCGCCGCCGACGCCGAGAAGCAGCCCGGCACACGTGCAAATGAGAATGGTCTGCCAGACAGCGCCAGCCAAAAAGGAGACGAACGCACCGAGCGTCAGCCCCAAGACCACAAAGGCCGCCATAAACAACCCGATGGTCTCTCCCTGCTCGATGTACCATTCCATGGTGCCGTTCCTGTCCAAACCAAACTTCTCCCACGCGTCGAAGTACTCCTCAAAGGAGGAGATGCCTTCGGTCTCGTCGAACTTCTCCCGCGAGACGCGCACCGCGTCTTCCTCAGAATAGCCCTCGTCCATCAGCGCTTTGATGCTGTCGATCAAATAGACCCGGATCTCCTCGGCAAAATCGCGGTCACTCGGGTTGACGCTGAGTTTGCGCTTGTATTTTTTCACTTTGGCGTCCAGTTTACTCTTTGACCTTTCGATTTTGTCCTGAAGGATCTCTTTGTAGCTCATATTCTCGCGTCCGGTATACCCCGCCTTGCGGCCGACACGTTCCACCATTTTGTCAACCTGGGACAGGGTTTCGCGGCTCAGCTTGCTATCCATACCTTACACCTCTTCCAAAAATAAGTCCATGACTTTTTTGATGTGCTCCCACTCGTTCCTCTTGTGTGTCAGATGCGCGCGCCCATTTGCCGTCATGGTGTAATACTTGCGGCGGCCGCCCTCGCTCTCGTCGCCCCAGTACGAGGAGATATACCCGTTCTGCTCCAACCGCTTGAAAGCCAGATACAGCGTGGCCTCCTTGAGCTCGAAGCTGTCGCCGGTCATGGTCTTGACCCGCCGCCCGAGCTCATACCCGTAAAAGTCCTGTGCGCGCAACAAGGCCAACAGTATGACGTCGATGTATCCTTTGAGCATTTCCTTTTCGATGACCAAAGCTCCGCCTCCCTTCATTGAGTATAAGATAACACACATTACTCTATAATGCAATATAATTTTGAAAAAGTTCTTTACAATGGCCGATAAGTATCCTATAATCCATTTTGAAAACGATTTCCAAAATGACCTGAATTGGCAGAACCGCAAAGGGCAAGGAGGCATCCTCGATGGCGACATCTACATCCTACCAAACCCGCCAGCGCGCGCTCATTTTGAAGCATATGCGCATGGCCGCGGGCGCGCACCTCACGGCCGCCGAGCTGGCCGGCGCGCTGCGGGCCCACGGCGAGACCGTCGGTCTCACCACTGTCTACCGCACGCTGGACAAGCTGGTCGCCCAGGGCCTGGTCGGCAAGTCCATGCACGGCGGCGGGCGCGCCGCCTGCTATCAATACCACCCACGCCAACCGCAGTGTGGCACGCATTTTCATCTGCAGTGCCTGGACTGCGGCGCGCTGACCCACCTGCACTGCGACCTGCTCGGCGAGTTGGGCGCGCACATGCAAAGCGACCACCACTTCCGCCTCAACCCCAGTGCCACCGTGTTTTACGGACAGTGCGAATCTTGCGCATCGGAGAAAAAATCATGAGCCTGATTGTCTGCCAAAACCTGAATATGGAGTACGACAACATCTTGGCCGTCAGCGATGTCACCTTCGAGGTGTCCCGCGGCGACTACCTGTGTATCGTCGGCGAAAACGGCTCGGGCAAGAGCACGCTGATGAAGGGTCTGCTCGGCCTGATGCCGCCGACTTCGGGGCACATCCACTTCGACGACATCGACCGCACACAGATCGGCTATCTGCCCCAGCAAACCATGGTACAGAAAGACTTCCCCGCCTCGGTATTCGAGGTGGTGCTGTCGGGCTGCCTGAACCGGCGCGGCCTACACCCCTTCTATACGCGCAAGGACAAGGAACGAGTTCGGGGGAACCTCGAACGTCTGGAGATCACACGGCTGGCGCGGGTTTCCTACCGTGACCTGTCGGGCGGCCAGCAGCAGCGGGTTTTACTGGCGCGCGCGCTGTGCGCCGCCGAACGGCTTTTATTGCTCGATGAACCGGTGACCGGCCTCGATCCGGTCGTCACCGCCGAATTTTACGCACTGATTAAGAGGCTGAACCGGGACGACGGTGTCACCATCATCATGGTGTCCCACGACATTGCGAGCGCCGTGAAGTACGCCACCAAGATCCTGCACATGGACGTGAGCTCGCAGTTCTTCGGATCCACTGAACAATACCGGAAAACCGAGCTGTTCCAGAGAATGTTAGGAGGTGACGCGCATGACAATGAGTGATCTTTCCGACTACGCCTTCCTGAGCAACGCGTTGATCGTCGGCGTTTTGGTCTCGCTCTGCGCGGCACTGCTGGGTGTGACGCTGGTTCTCAAACGATTTTCGATGATCGGCGACGGTCTGTCCCATGTCGGTTTTGGCGCGCTGTCTATCGCCATGGCCTGCAACCTCGCCCCGCTGGAGGTCTCTATCCCGCTGACCGTACTGGCCGCCGTCCTGCTTTTGCGCATCAGCGAAAACGGACGTATCCGGGGCGACGCGGCCATCGCCATCATTTCCTCCAGTGCCATGGCCATCGGTGTCATCATCACCTCGTTGACCGGCGCCAACATCAGTCTGGACAGTTACCTGTTCGGCAGCATTCTGGCACTCAACCAGACCGACGTCTGGCTCAGTGTCGCCGTTTCAGTTGTCGTTTTAATCTCGTACGTTTTCTTCTACAACAAGCTTTTTGCCATCACGTTCGACGAGATCTTCTCCCGCGCCACAGGCATCCGCGCCAAACAGTACAATCTCCTCATCGCGCTGCTGACGGCGCTCATTGTGGTCATTGGCATGCGCATGATGGGCACGCTTTTGATGTCCAGCCTCATCATCTTCCCCGGACTCAGTTCAATGCGAATGTTTGGCAGCTTCAGGCGTGTCATCGTTTCGTCGGCCATATTGAGCGTGCTGTGCTTTCTCACCGGCCTCACGCTGTCGGTGCTCTACCCCACGCCGACCGGCGCGACCGTTGTCGCCGTCAATCTTGTGGCCTTTCTGCTGTCCTTCGGGGTTTCGCTTGTCAAAAAGCGGACAAGATAAGCGGACGAACCGGCAACAAAAATCTGTCCTCCGCTTTCCGAAACAACACGCCTGCACGCCTGAATAGGACCGCCACCCAAAAAAGGAGACTCTCCATGAAAGAAACAATATCGACCCCCAACGCACCGGCCGCCGTCGGCCCATACGCGCAAGGGATACGCGCCGGACAGCTGGTGTTCGCCTCGGGCCAGCTCCCCCTCGATCCGTCGAACGGGCGGCTCGAGACCGAGGATATCGCGCGGGCGACCCACCTGTGTCTCAGCAACCTCGAGGCCATCCTGCAAGCCGGCGGAGCCGAGATGCGCGACGTGGTAAAGGTCACCGTCTTTCTGACAGACCTCGCCGACTTCACGGCGGTCAACGACATCTACGCGCAGTCTTTTCCGAAGGCCACGCCCGCACGCTCCTGTGTTCAGGTCGCCGCGCTGCCCAAGGGGGCGCACATTGAAATAGAGGCCGTGGCCGTAACCAGCTGACACGGCGCGGGTTGACGCCGGGTTTCCGGTGGCGGCCACATCAAACACGGAAACCGGCAAACCGCGCCCTCTCCCCGGTTTCGTTGACTTCACGGCCGCTTGCGTTTATAATAGGCAAAATGGACTTTTACACCGTTTTGTTTCATACGGAGGGGTTTGCATGAGAATTGAAATTCTGAAAATACTGGATAAAGACTGTTCCCTCGCGCCGGCGCAAATCGCGGCCATGCTGAATTTGACCGCGGAGGCCGTGGCGGCCGAAATCAAAGAGATGGAGCACGAGGGCATCATCCTGGGCTACAAGGCCGTCATCGACTGGGATAAAACCGGGTTGGAGACGACCACCGCGCTGATCGACGTCAAGGTGACGCCGCAGCGGGGCGAGGGATTTGACCGTGTGGCGTCGCGCATCTATCAGTTCGATGAGGTCGAAAGTCTCTATCTCATGTCGGGAGGTTATGATCTTTCGGTGCTGCTCACCGGCCGTACCTTTAAGGAAGTGGCCATGTTCGTGGCGCAGAAGCTGGCACCGATGGAGAGCGTGACCGGAACGGCGACGCATTTCCTTTTGAAGAAATACAAAGAGCACGGCACCGTCTTTTCAAAAACGGTGGAGCGGCAGGAGAGGATGATGAGTCTGTGAGCGAATCGTTTTCCTGGATCATCAACGAACGAGTCGAGGCGCTCAAGCCGTCAGGTATCCGCAAATATTTTGATCTGCTGGAAACCATGAAGGACTCCATTTCTCTGGGCGTGGGCGAACCTGATTTTGTCACGCCCTGGCACGTCCGCGACGCGGGCATCTATTCGCTGGAAAAAGGCTTCACCAAATACACGCCCAACGCGGGACTTACCGATTTGCGCCGCGAAATCGCCTCCTATCAGCAACGCCACTACGGGCTCACCTACGCGCCCGAATCGCAGATTTTGGTCACGGTGGGCGGCAGCGAAGGTCTCGATTTAGCCATGCGTACGCTGCTCAATCCGGGTGACGAGGTGCTGATCCCCACGCCGTCCTTTGTCTGTTACGGACCCATCGCCGACATCACCGGCGCCACCCCGGTCTTCATGGAAACAAAGGCCGAGGATCGGTTCCGTCTGACCCCCGACTTGCTCCGCTCGGCCATCACGCCGCGCACCAAAATGCTGGTGCTTCCGTTTCCCAACAATCCAACCGGGGGCATCATGGAGCGCGCCGACCTTGAGGTCATAGCTGACATTGTGAGGAACACCAACATTGTGGTGCTCTCCGATGAAATCTATTCCGAACTCACCTACGGGCTGAAGCATACCTCCATCGCGCAGCTCCCCGGGATGTGCGAGCGTACCATTGTCATCAACGGCCTGTCCAAGTCGCATGCCATGACCGGCTGGCGCATGGGCTACGCCTGCGGCCCAAAGGAAGTCGTCGGGCATATGACAAAAATCCATCAATACGCCATCATGTCGGCGCCCACCACCAGCCAATACGCCGCCATTGAGGCCCTGCGCCGCGGAGACGACGACATTCGGGCCATGCGCGAAGAGTATGACGCGCGCCGCCGCTATGTAGTTGACAGCTTCAATCGCATGGGACTGCCCTGCTTTGACCCGCAGGGCGCGTTCTACGCGTTCCCCGACATCCGCAGTACCGGCCTTTCATCGGAGGATTTCTGCGAGCAGTTGCTGATGCGCGAATCGGTGGCGGCCATCCCCGGCAGTGCATTCGGCCCCGGCGGCGACGGCTTCATCCGTTGCTGCTACGCCACTTCTATGGCCGAGCTTACCGAAGCCATGGCGCGCATCGAGCGCTTCTTGACAACGCTGTAAGGAAGCGCTCCGGCGCATTCAGTCTGCGTTTGCCCGGACGCCGCCCTGTCCGGGCGATTCACACGACGGCGAACACGCGCCGCATGAAATGAGGTGCCGCAATGACCCGCAACGACTATGGGGAAAAACAGGCGCTCAGACTGCTGCAGGAGGTCTCCGACCGGCTGGATATGGTTCTGCGCGGCCGTCCGTCGCATGAGGATCCCTCTCCCGACGCACTCTACGCCAAGCTGGACGAACTGGAACAGTATGTGGTGGAAAAAGATCGGATCATGGATCGGCAGCGTCAGACCATTGAGTCTGCCCTGGAAGCCATGGAGGCCATTTTGCTGATCCGCGACGCCCAAGACAACAGTCTGCTGTTCAGCAACAGCGCCGCGCACAATCTGTGGGGTGCCGATGTGGAGGACTTCTCGGCGCGCTACACCGGCCTGGCCGGCGGCGGTGTGCAAAACCGGGGGGTTAAGCTGTATCATGACCCGGGCAACGACGCCTGGTACAATATTTCGGTGTCCCCGATCGTGTGGGAGGATCACGAGGCCTATCTCTATGTCTTTACCGACATCTCGGTCATCAAGCGCCGGGAACGGAGCCTGCGGGAGGCTGCGTTTATCGACAAGCTCACCCGCGTCTACAACCGGGAGGCGGGTCGGGATTTCATCCGAGCCAATATTGCCACTCTGAAGCCGGACGGGAAGCTGTCGCTCTGTTTCATTGATGTGGATGACCTCAAGAGCGTCAACGACAACTATGGGCACGAGGCGGGCGACGAGTTGATCGTGGCGGTGGCCGACGTGCTGGTCGAGACGCTTCGTGAGGAGGATATGGTCTGCCGTGTCGGCGGCGACGAGTTTGTGGTGGCGCTTTTGGGCAACGACGAGGCGGCCGCCAACGTGGTTATGAGCCGTGTGCAGGCGACCATCGAGAAACTGAATGCCGCCACGCATCGGCCGTATGCCATCTCTTTCAGCTACGGCATTCATGTCGTCTCTGAGCGCGACGCCGACCTGGATGAGGCGCTGCGCCTGGCCGACGAGCGCATGTACCAGCAGAAGCGCGAGAAAAAGCGCGCAGAACAGGCATGAGTGTGCCGGATGTCCGGGCGTTCTTTGACCGTCTGCCGCCGAACGGCCTGGTCGAGCGCGCCCCCGCTAAGGTCAACCTCTATTTGGATGTGTTGGGCCGCCGTGAGGATGGCTATCATGACCTCTGTATGCTCAATCAGACCGTATCGCTTTGGGACGACATCGTCCTTTTGGGAGATGCGGTCTTTTCGCTTTCCTGCGACGATGAGACGATGCCGACCGACCGCCGCAATTTGGTCTGGCGGGCGGCCGAAGTGTTTTTTGCGGCGATGGGACGCCCGCTGCCCGCCATCCGGCTGCACATCGCCAAGCGCATCCCATCCGGGGCCGGGTTGGGCGGAGGAAGCGCAGACGCGGCCGCGACGCTGCGGCTGCTGAACCGGTGGTCAGGTCAGCCCTTGACCTTGAGTGAGCTGGAAGCGCTGGGCGCCGACGTGGGGTCGGACGTACCGTTTTGTGTGCGCGGAGGCACACAGTTTGTCCGTGGTCGCGGCGAAGTGACAGAGCGCGCGCCCACCCTGCCGGATTGTCACATCCTGATCGTCAAGCCCACTCTGTCCCTATCCACCGCCGATATGTTTGCGCGCGTGCGCAGCTATGGACGGGCCGGAGACATTGAGCCGATAAAGCGGGCTCTGGCAAGCGGGCAGCTCCGCGATGCGGCGGCCAACATGAAAAACGCGATGTCCGAATGCGTGCCGCCCGAAATGGCGCGCTTTTTGGCCGACACAAAGCGAGCCATGCTGTCCGGCGGAGCCCTGAACGCCGTGATGACCGGCAGCGGCTCGGCGGTCATCGGTTTGTTTGACCGGAAGGAGACGGCCGCCGCGGTCGCCGACGCCCTCTCAGACGGCGCCTTGTTTGTTTGTTTAACGCAGCCTGTCCGGAGTCAATGCGAAAAAAGGTATACATAAGTAAAAACCTGTCCATACTGAAGTTGACGCCGAAAAGGCGAATCCTTTCAGAAACGGACAGGTGTTTTTATGTTTCGAATGAAGCGTTGGGAACTGGCGCTGGCCATGGGGCTCTGTTTTGCCTTTGTGGCGGGGGCTCTATTGAATCACTGGCAGAAGGATCTGGCCGACGACGTATTGCGGTTGCATGTCATCGCCAACTCGGACAGCGAGCACGATCAGGCTGTCAAGCTCAAGGTGCGCGACGACATCCTGGCCGAGGCACAGGTGTACTTAGCGGGCGTCAGCGACGTGACCGAGGCGGCGCGGATTCTCTCGGCGCACCTGCCTGAGCTCGAACAGACCGCGCGCGCCACGCTCGTGAGGGAGGGCGAAACCTGGCCGGTTCACGCCGAATTGACCGACGCCCACTTTCCCACCAAGACCTACGATGGATTCGCGCTCCCGGCCGGATCCTACCATGCGCTGCGGGTAACCCTTGGCGAGGGCGCGGGGCAAAACTGGTGGTGCGTCGTATTCCCGCCGCTCTGTGTCGGCGCGGCCGAGCAGACGGTCTACGAGACGGCGGTAACCGACGGCGTATCGGAGAGCAACGCCTCGCTGTTGGTCGGTGAGGATGAGACCTATGTGTTCAAATTCAAATGCCTGGAGCTCTGGGATGGGTTCAAGAGCCTGCTGGGTATGGCGTAAGACAGGGCTCAAAAGAATCCACTTCATCGCTCATGCGCTAAAGAGACCGGAAGGCGTGTTGCCTTCCGGTCTCAGACTGTCAATAAGGGTATTATTCGGCCATCTCCACGTTGATGCGTTTTTCCATCTCTTCATAACTCTGACCGTTCATGGCCAACACAAGTTCGGAGATAAGAATCTGTTTGGCCGAATGCAGCATTTTTCGTTCGCCAGTGGACAAGCCGCGCTGACGTTCACGGGACATCAACCCCTTGATGACCTTGGCCACTTCGGTGAGATCCCCCGATTTGATGCGCAGCATATTCTCCCGATATCGCTTGTTCCAGTTGGGAGTAAGCTCTACCTCAATATCACTCAAGGAGCCGATCAGTTCTTCGGCTCGATCAGAATCAATGACCGGCCGCACTCCGATCCCTTCGGTATTGTCGGTGGGCACCATCACCAACATGTTTCCAACCGGCATTTTGATGACATAGTACTGGCGAACCGCACCGTCCACCTTTTGTTTGACGATACTGTCAACGACCCCAGCGCCGTGCATCGGATGCACAATCTTGTCCCCGATGGCAAACAATTTTCATTCCTCCCAGCAAAGTGTACAAAATTCCTCTTGACATCCTCCGATTCATATTATATATTACTTTTTACTATTTTTCAAGGATTATGACAAAAATTGAACAATATTTTTATTTCGGAGAAAAAAGTCGCCCTTTTGAGCCGATTCGGTGATTTGTTAGTTTTGACGACTGATGTTACAAGAGCGGCGCCCCCGCGGATTAAACCACAGGGGCGGCAGTTTTATCCAACGATTTAGGGGCATACGAAAACCCGAACGCGTCATTTACCCACA